>JAWLGG010000207.1:0-5683 GCA_041685155.1 Chromatocurvus sp. | reverse complement strand
TACCACACGAACCCACGCCGCTGAACGTAAGGCCTCCGGTGCAGGCCGCGTCAACAAAACTGCACTGGAGATTGCACCAGAATATTTCCCGGACACATTGTGGGCATACTCTGCCGTTTCACGCTATAATGGCCGGCTGACTTTTTTGTATTTTACATATTGACGTAGGGTTTCTTGATGACCAGTGTTGTTAAACAACAATCCCGCCTGAGGTCCCTGATCGCCAAAGGCAAGGAGCAGGGCTACCTGACCTATGCCGAGGTCAATGATCACCTGCCGGAGGATATTTCCGATCCGGATCAGGTTGAAGACATTATCCAGATGATCAACGACATGGGCATCCATGTCTATGAACAGGCGCCGGATACCGACGAGCTCATCATGACCGAGGGCGACAGCTCGGCAGACGATATCGCCGCTGCCGAGGCCGCCGCCGCACTGGCCGCCGTCGAGACGGAAGCCGGCCGCACCACCGATCCGGTGCGCATGTACATGCGCGAAATGGGCACCGTCGAGCTGCTCACCCGTGAAGGCGAGATCGTCATTGCCAAGCGCATCGAGGAAGGCATTCGCGAACTGATGGCCGCCCTCGCCTACTACCCGGGCGCAGTGAAAACCGTGCTCGACGACTACGCCCTGGTGGCGAAGGAAGAGCGTCGCCTCAGCGACATCCTGGTCGGCTACCTCGACCCGGCCGACCACGTGCCGTCCGCCGCCCAGATTGCCGAGGCCGCCGCCAACGACGACTCCGAGGAGGAGACCGAGACCGGTCCCGACCCCGTCGAAGCCAAGAAGCGCTTCACCGCCCTCAAGCGCCAGTACAACAGGGTGGAAAAGGCCATCGCCGCCAAGGGCCGCAACGACCAGACGGCCATCGCGGAAATGGAGAAGCTCGGCGAGCTGTTCAAGTTCTTCAAGTTCACGCCGAAGACCTTCGAGCCACTGAACGAGTCGGCGCGCAGCTCACTGAACCAGGTCCGCGAGCAGGAACGCGAGATCATGGCCATCGCCGTGCGCGACTGCGGCATGCCGCGCAAGGACTTCATCCAGTCGTTCCAGGGCCACGAGGCCGACGTCAAGTGGGTCACGCGTCTGGCGCGCAAGAAGGACTACGGTCCGAAGCTCACCGCGCGCAAGGAAGACATCCAGCGCGCCCAGCGCCGCATTCTTCAAATCGAGGAGCAAGCCGGCCTCAGCGTCTCCGAGATCAAGGAAATCAATCGCCGCATGTCCATGGGCGAGGCCCGCGCGCGCCGCGCCAAGAAGGAAATGGTCGAGGCCAACCTGCGCCTGGTCATCTCCATTGCCAAGAAGTACACCAACCGCGGCCTGCAGTTCCTCGACCTCATCCAGGAAGGCAACATCGGCCTGATGAAGGCGGTGGACAAGTTCGAATACCGTCGCGGCTACAAGTTCTCGACTTATGCCACCTGGTGGATCCGGCAGGCCATCACCCGCTCCATTGCGGACCAGGCGCGCACCATCCGTATTCCCGTGCACATGATCGAGACCATCAACAAGCTCAACCGCATCTCGCGGCAGATGCTGCAGGAAATGGGCCGGGAACCCACGCCCGAAGAACTGGGCGAGCGCATGGACATGCCGGAAGACAAGGTGCGCAAGGTCCTGAAAATCGCCAAGGAACCGATCTCCATGGAGACGCCCATCGGCGACGACGAGGACTCGCATCTGGGCGATTTCATCGAGGATCATACGATCCACTCGCCGATCGAATCCGCCACCGGGCAGGGTCTGCAGGAAGCCACCAAGGACGTACTCGGCGGGCTCACCGCTCGCGAGGCCAAGGTGCTGCGCATGCGCTTTGGTATCGACATGAACACGGACCACACACTGGAAGAGGTCGGCAAGCAGTTCGACGTGACGCGCGAGCGTATCCGTCAGATCGAGGCCAAGGCCCTGCGCAAGCTGCGTCATCCCACGCGCTCAGACTACCTGCGCAGCTTCCTGGATGAATGATCCCGGTTCAACCCGGTAGCCACGGACCGTCGCACCCCTGATCAGCGCCCCGCTCAATACCCCGTGGCAGCCTGTGACCAATTGGCCAAAACGGGAGCTGCAGCCCGTGCGCCACTGGCTGCTCGACACCGACTCGCTGACCCAGCGCCTGCAACTGGACGGGGCGCGCTTCAGCGTGCAGCGGCGCTTTCAGGGCTGGCAACAACCCACCTTCAGTGAACGTCACGTGCTGCGACTGCCCGCGCGGCAGGTCGCCCTGGTACGGGAAGTGGCGCTGCTGCGCAACGGCATACCGGTCGTCTTTGCCCGCAGCGTGTTTCCCAGCACCACCCTGACCGGCGAGCTGCGCTGGCTGCGGCACCTGCAGAACCGGTCACTGGGCAGTATCCTGTTCAGCAGTTCCGGCCTTCAGCGCAGTCCTTTCGAGGTCGCCCGACTTTCCGGTGATACGGCGTTGCTGCCGACAGACCTTCACCAGAAGCCTCCCGCCTGGGGACGGCGCTCGGTCTTTCTGCTCAACCAGCGCTCCCTGCTGGTCGCTGAAATCTTCCTCGAGTCCTTCCGGCCCTGGTGCAGGCTTCCTTCGCTGCAGCGCAGTCAGCGCCGCTGGTCTTCGGCGAAGAACAACGCCGGGGAATCATCTGCCGGGCAGCATATCCTCCAGAAAGAACGCCGATAGCGCGGTACGTCCTGGCAATGCCGCTTTGCGATACGCCGCCTGCGCCTGATTACGCACGGTGCGTTCACTGGTATCGCGCAGGCTGGCGATCTCCCGATGGCTGAGCCCCTTGATCAACAACAGGGCAACGTCTGACTCCGCGTCCGTGAACTCCCAGTCGTGAAACTGCGACCGTATAGCCTCGCCGATTCCCCGCAATTGCCTCTCGTTCTCAGCCTGCCAGTGCGCTGCCTGGCGTCGCGCCTTCTCAAGGTCACTGCGCAATGCCGCCAGGGAGCGCCGCTCCCGCAGTACCCGCAACATCACGATGGCAATGCCTGCCGCGGCCAGCAACAGTACAGCGGCCTCAACAAGGACATGCATGAGACTGACGCCCTCGAGGTAGTCAGTGCGCAGGTCACCAAGCATCAGCGCGCCAATCAGCACAAACAGTGACAGCACCAGTCGCGTGGTCGCCGAGCCCGATAGGTCATCCGTCATAGACACATCTCCTCAAGCCCCGCCATAGCCACATAAGCCAGGTGGCGCATGGACGAGGGGCACATCTGCGCGAAGACTCCATCCTGTACTCACCGTGAAAGCAAGGAGCCATTGATAATGTCACAGTCACACACAACGATTCGCGTCTGGGATCTCATTGTACGTCTCGGGCACTGGATTTTGGCGATCGGGTTCCTGGTCGCCTGGCTGAGCGCCGAAGAATGGGAATCCGTGCACGTCTGGTCCGGCTATGTTATCGGCGCCATGATAGCGATCCGCCTGGTATGGGGGTTTGTCGGGACCCGTCACGCACGATTCACGGGTTTTGTTCGCGGTCCCCGAAAAGTCCTGGCGTATCTCAAGGGGCTTGTCCGCGGCGAGGCGCCGCGCTATCTGGGTCACAATCCCGCCGGCGGCGCCATGGCCATTGCCCTGCTTCTCGCACTCAGCGTGACGGCAGGCTCAGGGGTAATCCTCTATGCGATCGAAGACAACGCCGGGCCTCTGGCGGCCTACGTGAATCCGGCCGCCGCCCCGTACGCGACAGCTGCTGGCGAGGAGAGGAATCACGAAGACGATGACGAGTCGGCGTCAGAGGAACTCTGGGAGGAGATTCACGAGATCGCCGCAAACGCCACACTCTGGCTGGTCGGCCTGCATATCCTGGGCGTCATCGCCTCCAGCCTGGCTCACCGCGAGAACCTGCCGCAAGGCATGATTACCGGGCGCAAGCGGGCGGAGTAAGGCAGTATCTGGTGGTCGGCCTTAACAGGCCCACCACCAGATCCGGACGGATTACGGATATACTGCAGGCATCAACGCAGGGAAATCACATACTATGTCCGTCCATACCATCTCCTGCAGGCGTGTCCGTCTCGCTCTGTTCGCCATCGCGGCGGCGCTTGCAGCGGCTGTTGCCGCAGCGGCCGACGACACAGACCGCCCGGTCATCACGAAAAAAGATGACCTGCCCCGGCACACCTACCAGCTCACTGTTCCTGTCACGGCACTGTACGAGGATGACAACCGCGATGCGCTCATCGAACTGGCAGACGCGGTGGCGGCAGATATCCGGGACGACCTGTCCCGTTTCGACATCCGCGACGACAACACGGTGCAGGACTTCTACGCCGTCCTTGGCGCGAGCGCCGCACTGCGCGGGGACTGGGCGGGCTATCTGGACTACCTCGACCGCCGCCGGCGACTGGAAACCAAGCGCGCCAATCAGCTGACCATGGGGCTCGCGGGAGAGGCCATCGCCCGCGCCGCCATCGACGGCCGGCACGGTCCGGAGGCGATCGCCGAGCAGCTGCGCGCCCGCGTCAGGACACTGCCCTATGCAAGCGCCGAAGCCAACCTGAAAAGCCTCAAGGGCAGCACCGAAATACTGTCCCGCTCCCTTGTGCTCGGCAGCATGGTGTCGCGCTACCAGCCGGTGATCGACAGCAATGCGGGCGAGATCAGCTACGACGTCGCCTCGGCCCTGGTCGGGGCGTCCTTCACGCTGGAACACTTCATCCCCGCCGCGCCCGCCATGAACCGCGTCCTCACCGGGATCATCGCCGCAAACAGCACAGACAAGGCGGATATATGGGAGGAGCGCAGGGTAACGCTGGCGGCGGATACCGACGCCAGCCCGGTAACCATCGCCGTGTGGGACAGCGGCGCGGACACCGCACTGTTCGATGCCAGCGACCAGCTCTGGGTCAACAGCGACGAGGTTCCCGGCAACGGCAAGGACGATGATGGCAACGGCTACGTGGATGACGTCCACGGCATCGCCTTCGATCTCGAGGGCTACCGGGTCCGCGAATTGCTCTACCCCATCGGCGAAGTCGGTGACGAGGAAAGCATGCAGCGCCGGGTCAAGGGTCTCGGCGACATCCAGTACAACGTGGACAGCCCGGAAGCCGCCGAGGTGCGCGAGCAGCTTGCTTCGCTGCCACAGGCAGGGGTAAAGGAATTCCTGGAGTCACTTGGCGCCTACAGCGGCTATGCCCACGGCACCCACGTCGCGGGCATCGCACTCGAGGGCAACCCCTTCGCCCGCCTGCTGACGGCGCGTATGACCTACCCCTACAGACTGATACCGGAAAAGCCCACTCTCGAGCAGGCCCACCGCGACGCCGCAATGATGAGCGACACCGTCGCCTACTTCCGGGCCAACGGCGTACGTGCCGTGAACATGAGCTGGGGCGGCTCATTGCGCAGAATCGAGTCAGCGCTCGAGGCCCACAGCGTCGGCGAGACGCCCGAGGAGCGCAAAGCCCTGGCGCGGGAAATCTACTCGATCAGCGACACTGCCCTGCGTGAGGCTATTCAGGGCGCGCCAGACATCCTGTTCATCATCAGCGCCGGCAACTCGGACAACGACATCCGCTTTGACGAGTACTTCCCGAGTTCCTACGACTACCCCAACGTACTCACCGTGGGCGCCGTCGACAGTGCTGGGGACGAGACCAGCTTTACCAGTCTGGGCAAGGTCGACATCTACACCAACGGCTACGAGGTCGAGAGCTACGTGCCCGGGGGCAACCGCATTCCCTT
>JAWLGG010000206.1:0-5698 GCA_041685155.1 Chromatocurvus sp. | reverse complement strand
GGCAGTCGCAGCTCCAGCAGCTGCTGCTGCGAGAACAGCGACAGGTTACTGGCGTGCTGCAGCAGCGCCTGCCAGTCGAAGTCGCGTCCGCCGTCCATGACCACGCGCTCGCTGCAGCCGTGGTCGCGCGCGGCCGCACGGATCCGGTCGGCGCATTCCTGCACCAGCAGTGTCTCGTCGCCGCTGACCAGGTAGACCGGCAGCAGCCGCTTGTGCAATTCCCCCTGGAGCTTTTCGGGGTAGATCCGCATCAGCGTTCGCTGGCTGCATAGAAGGCTATTCGACGCATGATCTGCTGCGCCAGCTCAATGCGCATTTCGTCGCGAAGTATGCGTATCTCCTCGGCCTTGCCCACCACATTGCGCGGATCGTTCTCCATCTGCTTGGTGATGATGGCGTCGTCCGGCGGCAGCAACAGTGTGCCGTCGCTGCCGCGTACCGCGAAGGTGGCGCGCAGGGTCAATTCGAACTCGGCGGCCCGCGCCTGGGCATTGATGGACAGGTTGCGCTGGCTGAAGCGCTCGTTGCCGAGGTCCAGCCGATAGGCCGCTTCATTGGCCGGCAGCCAGCGTATGCCGCTGGCGCTGAAGCGGTTGCGCAGCACCCGGCTGAGCTCGCTGTTCGGGCTGGGTGTCTCGAGGTGCATGGACTGCCAGGCATCAGGCAGGGCCGATCCGCCGTCGCTGCCGCGCAGCTGAAAGCCGCAGCCGGCCGAAACGGCGAGCAGCAGGGCCAGGGCCCAGGTCGCGAGGCGTTTGCGAGGCATGCTCAACCCACCACGATATTGACCAGTTTACCGGGAACCACAATGACCTTGCGCACGGCCTTGCCCTCGATAAACCGCTGTACGTTGTCCTGGGCCAGTGCCGCTGCCTCCGCGCCGTCGCGATCGATATCTGCCGGCACTGACATTTTTGCCCGCACCTTGCCGTTGACCTGGACCACCATCTCGATACTGTCGCGCTGCAGTGCGCTGTCATCCGCCTGCGGCCAGGGAGCGAGCATGGCGTCGCCGTCGCCCCCGAGCCTGTGCCACAGGTGGTGGCAGATGTGCGGGACGATGGGACATAGCATGCGCACCACCGCGTCCAGTGCCTCGCCGATCACGGCCCGGGACTGCTCGCTGTTGTCGTCCAGCCTGCCGATATCGTTGCACAGCTCCATGACCGCGGCGATCGCCGTGTTGAAGGTCAGCCGGCGGCCATAGTCGTCGCTGACCTTGGCAATGGTGGCGTGGGTCTTGCGGCGCAGCTCGCGCTGGGCATCGTTCAGCGCGTCGACGTCCAGCGGCGGCGCGCTGCCTTCGGCCACGTGTTCATTGACCAGCCGCCAGAGGCGCTTGAGGAAGCGGTTGGCGCCCTCGACAGCGTTGTCCGACCATTCCAGCGACTGCTCCGGAGGCGCCGCGAACATGCTGAACAGGCGCACCGTGTCGGCGCCGTAGGCATCGATCAGGGCCTGTGGATCCACCGTGTTGCCCTTGGACTTGGACATCTTGGCGCCGTCCTTGAGCACCATGCCCTGGGTAAGCAGCCGCGTGAACGGCTCGCTCGAAGTGACCAGTCCCTCGTCGCGCATCAGCTTGTGGAAGAAGCGTGCGTACAGGAGGTGCAGGATGGCGTGCTCGATACCGCCGACATACTGGTCCACCGGCAGCCAGTAGTTGGCGCGCTCGCTGTCCAGCATGCCGTCCTCGTAGTCGGGGCAGGTGAAGCGGGCGTAGTACCAGGACGATTCCATGAAGGTATCGAAGGTGTCGGTTTCACGCTCGCAGGCGACGCCGTCGAGATCGAACTGCCGCCACTCGCGGTCCGACTTCAGAGGTGAGGAGACGCCGTCCATGACCACGTCTTCCGGCAGCAGCGCCGGCAGGCGATCGTCCGGGATAGGAATCTCTCCACCGTCCGGCAGATTCAGCATGGGAATCGGCGCGCCCCAGTAGCGCTGGCGCGAGACGCCCCAGTCGCGCAGCCGGTACTGCGTCGTGACTTCCCCGGCACCGCGCGCCTGCAGAGCGGCGGCAATCGCCTCGAAGGCCGCCTCGAAGTCGAGCCCGTCGAACTCGCCCGAGTTGATCAGCCGGCCGCGCCCCGTATAGCTTTCTTTCGTGATGTCGGGCGCATTGCCTTCGGCATCGCTGACCACCACTCGCAGGGGCAGCCCGTAGCGCGTCGCAAATTCCCAGTCGCGCTGGTCGTGGGCCGGTACCGCCATGATGGCGCCGGAGCCGTACTCCATCAGCACATAGTTGGCGACCCAGACGGGCAGCCGGTCGCCGGTGAGCGGGTGCACCGCCTGCAGGCCCGTGTCCATGCCACGTTTTTCCTGCTGCGCGAGATCGGCCTCGGCAACCGAGCCGTGGCGGCATTCGTCGATAAATGCCGCCAGATCCGGGTTGTTCTCCGCCATGGCCAGAGACACGGGGTGGCTGACGGCGAGGCTGAGGTAGGTGGCCCCCATCAGCGTATCCGGGCGCGTGGTGTAGACCTCCAGGGCGTCGACCCCGGCCACGGTTGATTCCAGGGCAAAGCGCAGGTTGGCGCCGCGGCTCTTGCCTATCCAGTTGCGCTGCATGGTGCGCACCTGTTCCGGCCAGTGTTCGAGTTTCTCCAGGTCGTCGAGAAGTTCCTCGGCGTAGGCGGTGATGCGGATGAACCACTGCGGAATATCGCGTCGCTCTATGGGCGCACCGGAGCGCCAGCCGCGGCCGTCGATGACCTGCTCGTTGGCCAGCACGGTCTGGTCTACCGGATCCCAGTTCACCGTGGACATCTTCCTGTACACCAGCCCTTTCTCGTAGAGACGGGTAAAGAACCACTGCTCCCAGCGGTAGTACTCGGGGCGGCAGGTGGCAATCTCCCGAGACCAGTCGAAGCTGAAGCCCAGCGCCTGCAGCTGCCGGCGCATGTCCTCTATGTTGGCGTAGGTCCAGGTGGCCGGCGCCGTCCTGTTGGCGATGGCGGCGTTCTCCGCAGGCAGGCCGAAGGCGTCCCAGCCCATGGGATGCAGCACGTTCTTGCCGAGCATGCGCTGGTAGCGTGCGATGACGTCGGAAATGGTGTAGTTGCGCACGTGCCCCATGTGCAGCTTGCCGCTGGGGTAGGGGAACATCGACAGGCAGTAGAATTTCTCGCGCGTGAAGTCGTCGCTGGCGGCAAAGCTGGCGTGCTCGTGCCAGAAGTTCTGCGCCTCGCGCTCAAGGTGTTGCGGATCGTATTGCTCGTGCATGCTGTAGGTCACTGAAAAGCCGCGATGTTATCACCAAACCGCAGGGGTCGCGATCACCTCTCACCTCCCCGCGACCCCGTCGCCGTCATCAGGGCTGGTCAGCGTCCCCGTCTGCGGGCAAGATACGGGCTAATGCTGTTGCTGGAAGCCACGCCTTGAAGAAGTTTCGGGATATTCTGGTATACGCCGAGATCGATGATGCCGACTGTATCGCACAGGTGGTCCGGCTGGCCCGTGCGCACGGCGCGGCAATTACCGTCTGTGAGGTGGTTGAACCGCCGCCCAGAGCGAAGGATGTGCATGGCGTGGTGGCGCGCATCAGCAAGCTGCGTTCGGCTCGCGCCTCACGGCGCCTGCGCAGGCTCTGCGCACAGTTCGCCGACGAAATTCTCGACTTCTCCGTCTTCGACGGCGCGCCTTACCTGGCCATAACGCAACAGGTACTGACGCAGAACTATGACCTGGTCGTGCACATCAGCGAGCCATTGCACGGGGGCACCGGTACCGGTCTGAATGCAACCGGTATGCACCTGATGCGCAAGTGTCCGTGCACGGTCTGGGCACTGCACCCGGCGCGCTCGCCGGACAGGGCGGACGTGGTGCTCGCCCTGGACCGGGAAGTCGCCGGCGAGACCACCGTGGCCGATGCCTTTGCCCTTACCCTGGCAGAATCGGCAATGTCCCTCGCCGTGGCGGCTGGCGGACAGCTGCATCTCGTGCATGCCTGGCGACCCTACGGGCACGAGCTACTCGGCGATCCGGAACTCAGGCTGACGGTTGCCGAGCAGGATCTTTATCGTCGTCAGCAGCGCAAGGACACCGAGTCCTGGTTCCGGCGCATAACACAGCGCTTGCAGAGCATCGCCCCCGATGAGCTGGCGGTGCATAGCCGGCTTCTGGAGGGGCCGTCAGTAACCTCGGTGCTGGAGACGGTGGAGGAGGTTCGCGCCGGAACCCTGGTGCTGGGTACCGTCGGCACCTCCGCCAACCCCGGCGTCCTTATCGGCGTGACGACAGAGTCTATTCTCGCCGCCTGCGATATCTCGGTGCTGGTGCTCAAGCCGCCGGGATTCGTGTCCCCGCTGGCCAGGGGCTTCCAGGAGCAGGGCGGGTTCTGACATGTTGCGCGCCTGGCGCGTGGCCCGTTATCGACCATCGCGCCAGAGCGTCAGATAGGCCAGGGTCATCAGCGCCAGCAGCAGCGAACAGGCGAATATCACGGGCAGTGGCCCGAAGCTGGTGAAGGGTGTGTGCCCGAGCATGACTTCCGCCTCGCCCGTGAGTGTGGTCTCGACGAATTGTTCGGACCGCGCAATGACCTGGCCGCGGTGGTTGATGATGGCCGAGACGCCGTTATTCGTGCCGCGCAGCAGGTAGCGACCGTTCTCCAGCGCGCGCATGCGGGCCATCTGCAGGTGCTGCAGCGGGCCGATGGAGGCACCGAACCAGGTGTCGTTGCTGACCGTCACCAGCAGTTCCGCCTGCCGCGCCGCGCGCGCGACCAGCCCGGGATAGACAATCTCGTAGCAGATATAGGGAGCCACCCGGTGGCTGCCCGCGCGCAGCGGTGGCTGATCGGGGGGGCCGCTGCTGAAATTCGACATAGGCATGTCGAAAAAGGCGATGACACCGCGCAACCAGTCCTCCAGGGGCACATACTCGCCGAAGGGGACCAGGCGCTGCTTGTGGTACATGCCCTCGCCCTGGCCGACGGCGACGATGCTGTTGCGGAATGCGCCCGTCTCGCTGCGCGAGGGAATGCCGGTGATCAGTGTGGAGTCGGTCAGGCTGGCGCGGCGGGCGACCGGGTCGAGGAAATCGCGGGCGCTGTCATAGATCCGCGGAATTGCCGACTCCGGCCAGAGCATGATGTCGCTGCCGAACATGGGCCGTACCGCGCGCTCGTACTGCTGCAGGATCGTGCTGTAGTAGCGCCGGTCCCATTTGCGCTCCTGCGGTATGTTGGGCTGGTACAGCGCCACGCTGAGCGGTTCCTCGCTCGCCGGCACCACCCACTCGATGGGTCGCAGGACCAGCCCACCCACCCACACGGTGACCACGATGCCCGCATAGGTAACGAGTGACGCGGGTCGTCGTCCGCGCCAGGCGAGGAACAGACAGCTTGCCGTCAGGGCGGTGAAGAAGCTCAGGCCATACACGCCGGCGATCGGTGCCCAGCCCGCGATCCAGGTGTCGATATGGGCATAGCCCAGGTACAGCCAGGGGAAACCGGTCAGCAGCCAGCTGCGCAGCCACTCAAACAGGACCCAGAGCGCCGGAAAACCGATCAGCATCCCGCCTGGCAGTCCGCGGACCCAGCGCACATAGAGACCGGCGAACAGCGCAGGCAGCAGTGCGAGACCGGCGCAGAACAGTGCCGTGAGCAGGGACGCCAGCGCGACACCGGCCTGGCCGTAGATGTGAATGCTGACGTAGACCCAGGATGCGCCCGTGCCGAACAGGCCAAGGC
>JAWLGG010000205.1:0-5719 GCA_041685155.1 Chromatocurvus sp. | reverse complement strand
GGACAGTGAGGCCGCGGGCGCCGTGCGTCGCATGTCGGCACTGTTCACCGCCGGGGCGGCGCTGCGGGTACCGCTGGTGGCTATTTTCCTGCGCAAGGGCTACGGGCTCGGCGCCATGGCCATGACCGGTGGCGGCTTCATGGAGCCGGTGTACAGCGCCGCCTGGCCGGGGGGCGAGTTCGGGGGCATGGGCCTCGAGGGCGCCGTCCGCCTGGGCTACAGCAAGGAGCTGGACGCGGTGCCTGCGGGCGAGGCCAGGGAGGCGCTGTTTGCCAGCCTCGTGGCGAAGCTGTATGAGGTTGGCAAGGCCACCGAGGCGGCCGCGCATCTGGAAATCGACGCGGTGATCGATCCCGCGGACACCCGCAAGGTGGTGCTGCGTGCACTCGATGCCGCGGCCACCCCGGCCGGCAACGGCTGACCCTGGGGGACCCTTGCCGGCTGCCCGTGCGCGGGATCAGCGCGTCACGATCAGCCGCACCGCCTGCAGCTGCAGGCCCGCGCGGTCGATCAGGCGCAGGCTCTCCTCGCGCTGCCAGCGCAGGTGATCGATTTCATCATCGCGCACCTGGGGGTTGATCTTCTGCAGCGCCTGCAGGCGCTCGATCTCATCGCCCAGTGTGGCGTCGGCGGTTTCCCGGGAGGCCGCGAGCAGCGTGCGCAGCTGCGTCCCGGCAATGCCGGTTGCGGCCGTCAGGTGATCCTCCACCTGGCTGCGTATCTGTTTGATGATGGCCAGGCCCGTACTGCGATTGACCCGGGTGATCAGCGCATTGAGCCGGTCATGCGGCATCAGGCCCGACAGGTCGCGTCCCTTGTCATCCACGAGGATGCGCAGCGGCGACAGTGACAGGAAGCGCTGCAGCTGCAGCTGGCGCGGGGCGGGACAGTTCACGGTAAACAGCGACTCCAGCAGCAGCGAACCCGGGGCGACGCCCTTCAGAGCCAGCGTCCCGATGGCGGCGTTACCGAGCTCCGTGGCGAGAATGGCGTCCATGCTCTCTGACACCATCGGATGCTCCCAGGTTAGGAAGGCCATGTCCTCGCGGGCGAGGGCGACCGAACGGTCGAAGGTCACCGTGCGCCCCTCCTCGGGCAGGTGCGGGAACTCGGGCATCAGCATGTGCTCGCCGGGGCGCAGTACCAGGCAGTGCTCGGAGTGGTGTTCGTGCTCGACACCGACAGTGTTACACAGGCCGGTAAACCAGGTCTCGAGTTCCCGGGAGGATTCAGTCTTCTCGATTTCACGGATCAGGCGGGCCGCTTCCTCCCCGCGGCAGGAGTTGCGCTCCAGAAGCCGGTCGCGCCCCTCGCGCAGCTCGCGCTTGGTGATCTCCGTGAAGTCGCGCGTCTCCGCCAGCAGTGCCTCCAGGTCCTCGTCGGCGCCGCCAATGGCCGCGAGCAGGCGTTCGCTGAAGCGGCCGTAGATCATCTGTCCGGCTGAGCAGCTGCTGCGGAAAATATCCAGGCCCTCGTGCAGCCAGCGAAACAGGATCTCCTGGGCGCTGCCGCGGAGGTAGGGCACATGGATGGTGATATCCCCCTGCTGCCCGATGCGGTCGAGGCGGCCGATGCGCTGCTCCAGCAGGTCCGGGTTCAGCGGCAGGTCGAACAGCACCAGGTGCTGGGCGAACTGGAAGTTGCGGCCCTCGCTGCCGATTTCCGAGCAGACCAGAGTCTGCGCGCCGTTCTCGGTGTCGGCGAAATAGGCGGCGGCGCGGTCGCGCTCGATGATCGACAGCCCTTCGTGGAACGCGGCGGAGCGTATCCCGGCGCGCAGGTGCAGGTAATGCTCCAGCGCGATGGCCGTCTCGGCGCCGGAACAGATGATCAGCGCCCTGGACGGTCGCAGGGACTTCAGGGTTGCCGTGAGCCAGCTTACCCGGGGGTCTGTCTGCACCCAGTCGTCATTGCTCGCGTAGCGCTCCGGATACAGCGCCTGCAGGGGATCGCCCGCGCTCGGCAGGTCTGCAGGGGCATCGATGGCGGCGGCTTCCAGCAGACGTTCGGGAAAGCCGGTGACGCTGGCCCGGGTGTTTCGGAACAGCACGCGCCCGGTGCCGTGGCGGTCGAGGATACGTGCGATGAGATCCGAGGCGGGCAGATTCCCGTCCAGCCCCTCGGGCAGGGAGGCGGGTGTCTCCCCCGCCTCCAGCTGCTCGATGACGTCGCTCCAGCGGCGGTATTCCGCCTCCTGCTGGCGGAACTGGTCAATATCGCGGAAACGCGCGGGATCCAGCAGCTGCAGGCGGGCAAAGTGACTCTCCTGACCCACCTGCTCCGGTGTCGCCGTCAGCAGCAGCAGCCCGGCGCTGTGGCGCGACAGGCTGTCGACAAACTGGTAGTCCTCCCCGGGCGCGTCCTCCGACCACTGCAGATGGTGTGCCTCGTCCACCACGACCAGGTCCCAGTCGGCCGCGAGCGCCAGCGCGCGCGCCGCCGGCGAGCGCCGGAACAGTGCCGTGCTTGCCAGCACCAGCTGCTCGGTCTCGAAGGGATTGTCGCCCTCGTGCTGCTGCAGGCGCTCCTCGTCAAACAGCGCGAAATGCAGGCTGAAGCGCCGCAACATTTCTACCAGCCACTGGTGCAGCAGCGGTGCCGGTACCAGCACGAGGACCCGCTCGGCGCGCCCGGTGAGCAGCTGGCGGTGTATGATCATGCCGGCCTCGATGGTCTTGCCGAGCCCCACCTCGTCTGCCAGCAGCACGCGCGGGGCGTGTCGCTGACCGACCTCGCTGGCAATGTAGACCTGGTGCGGCAGCAGGCTGGTGCGCGAGCCCAGCAGCCCGCGCACCTCTGCGCGCTGGAGCCGGTCCAGCTGCATGCAGGTATCGACGCGCAGGGCAAACTCGGCGTGTCCGTCAAAGTGTCCGTTGAGCAGGCGCTGCTGCGGTGTTGTCAGCTGTACGAAGGCGTCGAGCTCGACCTCCGACGCCCGGTGCTCGTTGCCCTGCTCATCCACGCCGGCATAGGCCAGCAGCCCGTTCTTCTCGATCACCTCGGTGACCTCGAAGCGCCGGCCATCGGCGGTTTCCACCGTATCCTCGCGCTTGAAGCGCAGCCGCGTCAGCGGCGCATTGTGCGCGGCATAGGTGCGCTCCTCGCCGACGGCGGGAAAGCTCAGGGTGACGCGCCGATCCTCCAGTCCAACGACGATGCCGAGGCCCAGTTGCATGTCGGCGTGGCTGACCCAGCGTTGTCCGATAATGTATTCCATGCCTGTCAGGACTCCGCGACGGTGGTGGGGAAGAACAGTCGCTGGCTGTTGTCGTAGGCCTGTGCGAGCAGGGATTCAACGGGCAGCGACTTTATGTCGGCGATCTTCTCGGCGACGAAGGGCAGATAGCAGGGCTCGTTCGGCCGGCCGCGGTAGGGAACGGGCGTGAGATAGGGCGAGTCTGTCTCCAGCAGCAGCTGCTCAAGCGGCGTGATGGCAACGATATCGCGGACGTTCTGCGCCGAATTGAAGGTGACGATGCCGTTGAAACCAAGCATGAAGCCGGCGTCGAGGCAGAACTCCGCGAGCGCCCGGCCCGAGGTGAAGCTGTGGATGACGCCGCGTCGCGACAGGTCGGGCAGGAATTCCGCCAGTATCGCCTGCGTGTCCTCGTCTGCCTCCCGGCTGTGGATCACTACCGGGTAGTCGTGCGCGGCGGCGATGGCCAGCTGCGCCCGGAACGCGTCGCGCTGGCGCCCGCGATCGGCGTGATCGTAATAGTAATCCAGCCCGATTTCCCCGACAGCGAGAATGCGTGGGTGGGCCAGGTTGGCCTCTATCGTCGCGGCGACGTCGGCGGTGAAGTGCCCGGCCTCGTGCGGGTGAATGCCCTGGGTGCCCCAGACCCGTGTGTCCGACTCTGTCAGCGCGATGACGGTCGACAGGTTATCGGGGGATACCGCAATCGTGACCAGCTTCTCGATGCCGTAGGCGACGGCTCTGTCGATGGCCGCGGCGAACTGTGCTTCATCGAGATAGTCCAAGTGGCAATGGGTTTCGATGATGGCGGTCGTGAAGCGGGGAATGTCGCGGCGCTTTTGCTTGCCCATAAACTCCTGCAGACTGCGCGGGGCAGCTGTGTGCCCTTGTGCGCTGTGTAAGATGTGAAAAACCGCCATTATATCGGACTAGACCCGATTGGTGTGACCCACCGGAGCCCCTTTGCGGATGCTGAAACCGATTTCCTGCAGTCTTGCGCTGCTCATCACCGCTGGCATCGGCCAGGACGCGCTGGCGCGGGAGCCCGCCGCGCCCTATGGAGAGCGTATTGTCGTCAGCGAAGCCGCCTGGCCCGAGTCGATTCCGGACCCGGCCCTGAGCGTCTTTCCGGCGCTGGAGGATACCGGCCCGGTGCTGGTTCCCGGTGGTGATGCGCGCGAGTCGGCTGCGCAGTGGGAAATACAGGTCCGGGAGCTGGAGACCCTCGGCGGGCCCTATGCATCCGGCCTCGAGGAGCCCCTGGCGGACCTGGCGCGACAGCGTGTGAATGAGGGCCGGTATGCGGAGGCCCTGTCGCTTTACCGCCGCAGCCTGCACATTCTCAGGGTCAACACGGGGCTTGCGAGCCCCGCGCAGATGGCAATTGTTCGGGCCATGCTGCAGCTGCAGCGGGCCCTCGGCGATCGCGAGGCCCTCGATGACCTCTACGGCTACTACTACCGGCTCGGCTGGCTGGATGCGGATGAAGAGGCGGAGGCGCGCTGGCGCGTGGCGCTGGAGTACCTTCGCTGGCAGCGTGAGCGCCTGCGCACATCGGGGGCGGGCGACATCGACCGTCACCTGCTGGAACTGCACCGCCTGAATGAGCAGCTGCTGGAGCAGTCGGCGCAGGAAGAGGCGTCACTCGAGGTGCAGGTTGACCTGGCCAGGAGCCAGCTGCTGAACCTGTACCTGGTCCGCGACCGGGTCACCCCGCAGACGACGGAAAACCTGTCGGTCCTGACGCCGCGCCGCAGCCGTCGCCAGGACCTGTTTCCCGAGGATATCTACCGCGATCGCCTGTTCAACCTGCACCGGTCGGCGGTGAGCGCCGGGTCGGACCTGCTGGGGTCCTTCGCCGCGCGCCTGGAGGCCCCGACAGAGCGCGCAGCACTCTATCGCGATATCGGTGACTGGGAGCAGTGGAACGGGGTCTGGCATCGCGCGGTGGAGGCCTGGCGCAGGGCGTATGACCTGCTGCGGGACGCTGGTGAGGAGGCGCTCATTGCGCAGTGGTTCGCCACCCCGGTAGAGCTGCCGGACAACGGCGTCTTCTGGCAGCCGCAGCCCGATGAGGAGAGTTCTGTGGTGCGTATGACCTTTGATGTCAATGCCCGGGGGCGCGCCCGCAGCAGCAGCAGCGTGGCCCTTTCCGGGCGCGACAGCGCAAGCATCACGGCAGGGCGGGAGCTGCGCGGCATTCGCTTCAGGCCCAGCTTCGACAGCGGCGATGCCGTGGAAAGTGAAGGCCTGGTGCGGGACTACCGGGTCTACCACTGACGCAGGTCAGTTGTTCTCGATAACCAGCAGGATCCCGCGGGCGCTGAACGGTCCCCGTGTCTGCCACTCGACAAGCTCACCGCCATGCCGGTCGATCACCCGCTCCGCCATCTCGACGAAGGTGGGTCGCTCCGGGTCCGCGAGGATAATCTGGCCCACTCCCGCGCGCAGCGCGCGGTTGACGAGGTTGTAGACCGGCTTCACCAGCTCATCCCAGAAGCAGATGTCAGCCCCTATCATGAG
>JAWLGG010000204.1:0-5724 GCA_041685155.1 Chromatocurvus sp. | reverse complement strand
GAATCTGCTCGGAATCATATCCGAGAGCGCGCAGCAGAATGGTCGCGGGCAGCTTGCGGCGGCGGTCGATACGCGCAAAGACCATGTCCTTGGGATCGAACTCGAAGTCCAGCCAGGAACCACGGTAGGGAATCACGCGCGCTGAGTACAGCAGCTTGCCGGAGGAGTGTGTCTTGCCCTTGTCGTGATCAAAGAAGACGCCGGGCGAGCGATGCAGCTGGGAGACAATGACCCGCTCGGTACCGTTGATCACAAAGGTGCCGTTTTCCGTCATCAGGGGAATTTCCCCCATGTAGACTTCCTGCTCCTTGATATCCTTGATGGTCTTGTTGGCGCTTTCCTTGTCGTAAATGATCAGGCGCACCTTGACCCGTAGCGAGCAGGAATAGGTCACGCCGCGCAGCTGGCATTCATTGACATCGAATACCGGCGTGCCGAGGCGATAGTCCACGTATTCCAGTGCCGCATTGCCACTGTAGCTGGCAATCGGGAAGACGGATTTGAAGGCCGCGTGCAGACCGAGTTCGGCGCGGTCCTCAAGTGGCACGTCATGCTGGGTAAACTTGCGATACGAATCCAGCTGTGTTGCAAGCAGGTAAGGGACATCCATTACCTTCGGCAACGAGCCGAACGTCTTGCGGATGCGTTTTTTCTCAGTGTACGAGTATGACATCTGTACTCCCCAGCGTGTTTAGCCTTGAACCGTCTCCCGACGATTCACGAGCCCTGTACGGGCCGCCACAGGGTGGCCGTCACCACCCGAATCAGTCCTGCCGAAGCAGGAAAAGGCCGGTGAGCAAACGCCCACCAGCCTCATCGTATCCGGATTGACCGGACAGGCATCAAGCTTACTTGAGCTCCGCAGAACCGCCGGCTTCTTCCAGCTGCTTCTTGATGTCTTCGGCTTCGTCCTTGGACGCGCCTTCCTTCACCGCAGACGGCGCACCGTCGACGAGGCCTTTTGCTTCCTTCAGGCCAAGACCGGTGATGGCGCGAACCACCTTGATCACGTTGACTTTCTTCTCGCCGGCACTGGTGAGAATAACGTCAAACTCGGTCTGTTCCTCCGCTGCCGCTGCGGTATCGCCGCCGCCAGCCGCCGGTGCAGCCGCAACCGCAGCCGCCGCAGTAACACCAAACTTCTCTTCCATTGCATCGATGAGCTCGACCACTTCCATTACGCTCATTTCGGCAATTGCATTCAAGATATCGTCTTTCGACATGCCCATGACTTGCTACTCCTGATTGACTGTGAAATCTTCGGGCCGCGCTTTACGCGGCTTCTTTCTGATCGCGTACTGCCGCCAGTGTGCGAACCAGTTTTCCAGGTACTTCGTTCATCGTCTGAGCCAGCTTGGTTACCGGCGCTTTCATGACGCTCATCAACATGGAGAGCGCCTCATCGCGCGTCGGCAGCTTCGCCAGCACATCCAATTGTTCAGCACCCAGCATCTGGCCGCTCACCGCCAATACCTTTACCTCGAAGTTTTTGTTCTCCTTGGCAAATTCCTTGAACAGACGTGCTGCGGCACCCGGATCCTCCATGGAAAATCCGAACAGGGACGGGCCCACCAGTGCTTCCTTGACGCACTCGTAGTCCGTTCCCTCGAAAGCGCGACGCGCCAGTGTGTTCCGCACAACGCGGAGGGTCACTGAGCTTTCGCGCGCTTCCCTGCGCAACGCCGTCATCCCGTCGACAGACACGCCACGCGCATCTGCTACGACCAGGGAAAGGGCATTGGTGGCAGTCTCGTTAACTTCAGCTACGATCGCCTTCTTGTCTTCGAGTCCGATTGCCACTGGTATAACTCCTGGATTACTATGTCAGACGGGTACAAAACTATGTACCTGTCATGTGTCTGGTGAACGTGTCCACCATCTGCGTAGGCGGGCGGACCTTCTCCCTTTAGGTCTCGCCGTTGCATGCAAGGCAGAGACACCTACGGTCTTTGATGGCCTTCAGTTCGTAGCCGGGCAGACGCGAAGTCACCGCTAGAGTCCAAAGACCTCAAAGTCGGCGGGAAGGCCGGACAGTGTCCGGTCAACCCGCCGGCGTACCACCCTCCCTGGTCAGCACGCCATCGCACGCACCCTGAGGCGCGTGCAGTTTACGCTTCCGCGATCGACGCCTGATCGATCGTCACGCCCGGCCCCATCGTGGTCGACAGCGTGACCTTGCGAAGATAGACACCCTTGGCGGCTGACGGCTTGGCCTTTCTCAGGTCCGCAAGTACTGCTTCGAGATTGCCGCGGATCGCGTCAGGCTCGAAACTGATCTTGCCGATGCCACCGTGGATGATTCCGTTCTTGTCGGTCCGATAGCGCATCTGGCCGGACTTGGCGTTCTTTACCGCTGTCTCGACATCCGGTGTTACCGTCCCGGTCTTGGGGTTCGGCATGAGACCGCGCGGGCCGAGAATCTGGCCAAGCTGACCCACCACGCGCATGGCGTCCGGGGAGGCGATCACGACATCGAAATCCATCATGCCGCCCTTCACCTGCTCAGCGAGGTCGTCCATGCCTACCATGTCGGCACCCGCCGCCAGCGCTTTCTCTGCGGCATCACCCTGCGTGAACACGGCAACACGGACATCGCTTCCGGTCCCGTGAGGCAGGGTGGTCGCACCACGTACCGCCTGATCCGACTTGCGCGCATCAATGCCGAGTTTGACCGCTACTTCCACCGTCTCGTTGAATTTCGCCGTTGACAGCTCCTTCAGCAGCGCCACGGCGTCGCCCAGCGGGTAGGCCTTTGTCGGGTCGACCTTTTCCTTGAATGCGCGAACACGCTTTGACAACCTGGCCATCAGTTCACCCCCTCTACATCGATACCCGCAGACCGGGCGCTTCCGGCAATCGTCCGCACCGCGGCGTCCATATCAGCCGCCGTAAGGTCGGGCCACTTCTGCGTGGCAACATCCTCAAGCTGGGCGCGGGTCACCTTGCCAACCTTGCTGGTATTCGGCTCACCGGAACCCTTGCTGATACCGGCGACCTTGCGCAGCAGTACCGCTGCCGGAGGGGTCTTCTTGATAAACGTGAAGGAGCGATCGCTGTAGACAGTGATCACGACCGGGATCGGCAGCCCCTGCTCCAGGCTCTGCGTTTCGGCGTTGAACGCCTTGCAGAACTCCATGATATTCACGCCGTGCTGGCCCAGCGCCGGACCCACGGGGGGGCTAGGGTTCGCCTGGCCGGCAGCGACCTGAAGCTTGATATACGCTTCGACTTTCTTTGCCATGTAACTTTCTCCTGGGTTCCAGCGCCGCTGAATCAGAGCCCTTGCGGGTCTGCTGCGGCTCCCCACCGGGGTGGCGTACCACCCGTTTCACATCGCGCCCCGACCTGTCGGGTACGCCCCTGGTCAGGCCTTTTCGACCTGTCCGAATTCCAGTTCGACCGGGGTCGAGCGGCCAAAAATCAGCACCGCGACGTTCAGCCGGCTCTTCTCGTAGTTGACCTCTTCGACAACGCCATTGAAATCGTTGAAAGGCCCATCGACCACGCGCACCATCTCGCCCGGCTCGAACAGCGTCTTCGGTCGCGGCGCCTCGACACCTTCTTCAACCCGCTGCAGGATGCTGGCCGCCTCCTTGTCCGAGATCGGAGCAGGCGCGTCGGCCTTGCCCCCGATAAATCCCAGCACCCGTGGAGTCTGCTTCACCAGGTGCCAGGTATCGTCATCGAGCTCCATCTGTACAAGCACGTACCCGGGGAAAAACTTGCGCTCACTGCGGCGCTTCTGACCGGCACGCATCTCGATCACTTCTTCGGTCGGGACCAGAACATCGCCGAAACGGTCCTGCATGCCGTGAAGCTCGATGCGCTCCTTCAGGGCTGCGGCGACCTTTTTCTCGTACCCGGAAAAAGCCTGTACGACGTACCAGCGCATTGCCATCGGTTAACCCTTATGCCCCGTCTTATCCAATTACCAGCGACACCAACCAACCCAGGAAGGAGTCAAGTCCCCACAGGATCAGGGCCACTACCAACACAAATGCGACAACGATGAGCGTGGTCTGCACCGTCTCCTGGCGAGTTGGCCAGACGACCTTGCGGATTTCTGTCCGCGATCCCTTTACCAGGGACCAGAACGATGCGCCCTTTGCCGTCTGCAGGGCGACGAAACCCGCCACCGCCGCAATCGCAACAATCGCCAGCACCCGGTACAGCAATGACTCGTTGGAAAAATAGCTGTTCCCGATCACCGCAGCGGCAATCAGCGCCACAACGACAAGCCACTTCAGGCTATCCAGACGACTGACTGGCGCTTCCACACTCATTCACACTTCCTTCAACACGACCGACCCCTCAAGGGACCGGCTTTTCCTGCCATGATTGGCAGGCCAGGAGGGACTCGAACCCCCAACCTGCGGTTTTGGAGACCGCTGCTCTGCCAGTTGAGCTACTGGCCTGTAACACAGTTACAGACGACGAAGCCGAACGCCCTCTACGGGCCGTTCGGCTCGTCACTTGCAGCGACCGATGTCGCTGCCTCTAATTGCCTTACTCGAGGATCTTGGCAACCACGCCGGCGCCGACCGTGCGGCCACCTTCGCGTACCGCGAAACGCAGACCGTCTTCCATCGCGATCGGTGCAATCAGCGTGACCGTCATCTGCACGTTGTCACCCGGCATCACCATCTCTACACCGTCAGGCAGCTCGCACGCGCCCGTCACGTCCGTCGTGCGGAAGTAGAACTGCGGGCGATAGCCCTTGAAGAACGGCGTATGACGACCGCCCTCTTCCTTCGACAGCACGTAGATCTCCGCCTCGAACCTGGTGTGCGGCGTCACCGTCCCAGGCTTCGACAGCACCTGGCCACGCTCCACTTCCTCGCGCTTGGTACCGCGCAGCAGAACACCCACGTTCTCGCCCGCACGGCCCTCGTCCAGCAACTTGCGGAACATCTCAACGCCCGTGCACACCGTCTTCTGCGTGTCCTTGATGCCGACAATCTCGATCTCGTCGCCCACCTTGATCACGCCGCGCTCCACACGACCCGTCACCACCGTACCACGACCGGAAATCGAGAACACATCCTCTACCGGCATCAGGAACGGCTGGTCAATCGCACGCTCCGGCTCCGGAATGTAGTTGTCCAGCGCCTCGACCAGATTCTTCACCGCCGTCGTGCCCAGTTCGTTCTCGTCATTGCCTTCCAGCGCCATCAGCGCTGAACCGCAGATGATCGGCGTGTCGTCACCCGGAAAATCGTACTGGTCCAGCAGCTCGCGGAGCTCCATCTCCACCAGCTCCTTCATCTCCTCGTACTCTTCCGTGTCCGCACCGCCGCAGTCTTCCGCCAGCAGGTCCGCCTTGTTCAGGAACACCACGATGAAGGGAACACCTACCTGACGCGACAGCAGGATGTGCTCGCGCGTCTGCGGCATCGGACCGTCGGTCGCACCACACACCAGAATCGCCCCGTCCATCTGTGCCGCACCCGTGATCATGTTCTTCACGTAGTCCGCGTGCCCCGGGCAGTCAACGTGAGCGTAGTGCCGCTTGTCCGAATCGTACTCCACGTGCGAGGTCGCAATCGTGATACCACGCGCCTTCTCTTCCGGTGCGTTGTCAATGCCGTCAAAGGCTACCGCGCTGCCGCCCCACACCTCGGCACACACCCGCGTCAGCGCCGCCGTCAGCGTCGTCTTGCCATGGTCAACGTGACCAATCGTGCCCACGTTCACGTGGGGCTTCTTACGCTCGAATGCTGCTTT
>JAWLGG010000203.1:0-5730 GCA_041685155.1 Chromatocurvus sp. | reverse complement strand
CGGTCTTGAACAACGAGTGTCCAGCCTGAATACCCTTGCCCGACTCATCGGCGATCTGATCAGAAAGGGATACGTGATTGCGCTTGATGAGTTTCAATACTTCCATCGCAAACAGCTTGGCGATTTTTGCTCGCATCTTCAGGCCGTGGTTGACCAACTCGCGGCCGCGAGCCATGACGTCACCGGTGGCTTGATTGTGCTCGGATCCCTGCACGCTGAAATGACGGCCCTACTCGAAGACAGGGATGCACCCCTGTTCAACCGGACTACCGATACGATCGAGCTGACGCATCTGGATGTTCGATCCGTGCTGGAGATTCTGGAAAACTATGCCGATCTCGCACCGGAGCGTCTTCTATTTCTCTGGAATCTGTTTGAGGGTGTGCCAAAGTTCTATCGAGATGCCTATGAACAGGGGGTACTTGATGCGCCACGTCATGAGCTGCTGGAGCGTCTGTTTTTTGCAAGCTCGTCGCCGCTGAGGAACGAGGCAGATAATTGGTTTCTGCGCGAACTGCGTGGTCGTTACGACATGGTGCTTCAATACCTTGCTAGCCACCCGGGATGCAACAATGCAGAGATTGAGACGGCGATGGCGGCAATATCAGGTCCCGGTGATGTCAAGCAGGTCGGTGGGTATCTCAAGGTACTCTCTGAGCGGTATGGAATGATCGAGCGTCGTCTCCCAATTTTCGCGAAGCCAACTGCACGTTCCGGTCGCTATTATGTCAAGGACAACTTTTTGCGCGCCTGGCTGGGTGCGTTGCAACGGCCTGTGTTGGCCTCTGCATTCCGCCCCATGGAGCATTTGATCAAACAGGCGGACGATCAGCTACAGGTTGTCGAGGGTCATGCGCTGGAAGACCTTGTTGCCCGCATTTACGAGGAGCATAGCCGTCTTGGCATCGGCGATTTCTCGCTCTCGCGGCGAGTCTCGGGATACTGGGATCGATCGGATGTCGAAATTGATCTTGTTGCGCTTGACGAGAACGAGCGCCGAATTCGATTCGGCACTTGCAAGCGAAACCCCGGAAAACTGATGGCGTCCATTCCGGATCTTCATAGGGCGGCCTCTCGATTCCTGTCTCTGCAGAAGCATTTCGCGAATTGGGACATAGAATACGTAGCGATTTCCACCGAATTTACCAGTGAATCGCGTCGGGCTCTCGCAGCCGCAGGGATAATCCCACAAAGTCTTGGCGATCTGATCAGGGTTTATCAGATGTGAACCCAACCGTGGGACGGTGAAACTATAGCAACGCGGCGATTGGGCAACCGAGTATCTGTCGTTCGCTGCAACATCAATCGAAAACGCTCATATCTGAGGGAATCCGCAAATGAAGGTATTTCGCACTGTATCGTTGGCAGCTCTACTGTCCTGGGCAATGGTGGTTGGTGGCGCTGGCGCTCATGCCGCCACCGTGGTGATGGACAACGGAGAGGAGTTCTCCGGCGAGATCATCAGCATGATCGACGGGGAGCTCCTGCTGAACAACCGCTATGCCGGCGAAATCACGCTGCCCTGGTCGGCGGTCGCCGAGCTGGTCAGCGACGAACCGCTGCGCCTGCAGTTGTCGGACGAGCGTGTCATCAGCAGCACCACGGGCAGCGTCGCGCCGGGCAGCGTCGAGCTGTCGGATGCGGCCGCCAGCGAGGAGCGGGTGCAGCCACTGCTCAATATCGCGGCCATCAACAAGCCCCTGGTCAATCCCTACGAATACCAGTGGCGAGGGAAGTCAAACGTCGGCCTGAACGCGACCTCGGGAAACTCCGACACCACGCGCTTTCATATCGACGGTGAGGGCACGCTGGAAAACGAGCTGAATCGCTACATTGCCGGTGTCGATTTCAATCGCGGCAGCGACAACGACGTGACGACCGTGGATAACTGGACGGCCTACAGCAGCTACGACCGGTTCCTCAGTGAACGCCTTTTCTGGAACAACACGCTCAGCTTCAAGCGCAATACCCTGCAGGAGCTGGATCTGCGTACCTCACTCGGCACCGGTGTGGGTTATCAGTTTTTCGACGAGGACGACCTGCGCCTCTCCACGACCGCCGGCCTGAGTTATGTACGCGAGGAGTTCGAGGTACAGCCCAGCGAGGATTTCCTGGCCCTGCAGCTTGGGCTCGACTACGAGCACGACTGGTTTGACTGGCTGAGCTTCTTCCACAGCCTGCAGACGCTGAACAGCCTGGAAAACGTCGATGACTTCGTCCTTCGCACGCGCACGGGACTGCGCTATCCGATCAGCGATGCCCTTTTCACAAGCCTGCAGGTCAACGTCGATTACGACAACACACCTTCCGAAGGTGCTAAAAAGGAAGACATCATCTACGCCTTCACGCTGGGCTACAGCTGGTAACCCGGCCGTGGCGAATCAGGTGCCGTCGCGTTGGCCAGCGCGACGCCCGATTGTCCTGCGCAGGATCTGCGAAGAGGACCGCCGGAAGTTGACGCCTCAGCCATTCAGGTAGTGATGCCAGTAGAGCTGAGTCGCGACGCTGCGAAACGGCCGGTAGCGCTCCCCGAGTTCGTCGAGGATTCCAGCATCGGGTACCGCCGGCAGCGCTTTCACTGACTGTATGGCCTTTACCAGCGCCAGGTCGCCCACGGGCCACAGGTCGGGACGTCGCAGGGCTAGCATCAGGTAACAGTCCGCCGTCCAGTGACCGATGCCGGGCAGGGCCGTGAGTAGCTCCCGCACGCGCTCGTCGCTGCGGCGTGCAAGGCTGGCAATCGGCAATGAGCCCTCGACGATCGCCGCCGCGACGCCGCGGGTGTAGCGCATTTTCTGTCGACTCACCCCTGCGCCGCGCAACGCCTCATCCGGGAGCAACTGGTAGGCCTCGGGCGTGAAGCGGGGCATGAGCCTGGCGACCTTGTCCAGAGTGGCTTTTGCAGAGGCGAGTGAGACCTGCTGTTCAAGGATGATGTACACCAGCGTCTCGAACCCGGCAGGTCGGGTTCGGAAGGACGGGGGGCCGTGGCGCCGCACAATGGCGAGCAGGTCGCGGTCCCTGGCGGCGAGCGCATCAATTGCGGCGAGGTGCTGTGTGCGGGTCAGTGCGGGCATGGTGTGCCCAGTCTACCCTGCCTCGAGGCCGCGGTCAGGGGGAGGCGTTGCCTGCAGTTTTGCCTCGATCACCTGCTTCGCGAGAAAACCCCTCGGCATGACATCCCCCGGACCCGCCAACTGGTTGATCAGGCCGAGCTCCGGCAATGGAATCACCGAGGGATAGGCGTCGCTGAACGCCTGCAGTGACATCTCACGCGGCAGACGTAAGACGGTCACCTGCAGCGGCTGCCGGTCGAGGGCATGGGGACTGGTCAAGCCGCGCGAAACTGTTCATGGTGGCGCGGAAGGTCTTTTCATAGCTCGCGCGCTGCTGTGCCAGCGCATAGCCCAGTACCTGGTAGGTGCGACCCTCCAGCTCAATGAAGGTAACGACGCCGCCCGGCCGGTTCTGCTCCGCCTCGTCAATCACCTGGAAAGACCATGGCAGGTCGGGATGTTCAGCGGCCTGCGCCAGCTGACGGCCACCCGTGACCGGTTTGACCGCGCAGGATGCCAGCGACAGGGCCAGTATCAGAAAGGCGACGCGCTTCATGGCGGGGCTCGATCAGAAATTGAAATTGCCCGCCTCGTACAGCCCGATCACACCTACGGCGATGAGGTAGATCGCGACAATCTTGGCCAGCAGGCGCGGGAAAACGAAGATCAGCACGCCGGCGATCAGGGAAACGAGTGGCGTCAAGGCGAGATGCAGGTCCATGGGGTGTTCCTTTTGTCATCTATAGGAGGGTGTTACCCGCACAGTATGCTCAATTGTTGTCTACTGTTAGTGCGGTGGGGTGCAGACTTTGCTGCCGCTGCTGGCGGCGGGGCGAACATGGCCACTTGCGATGTACCTGTCGAGAGTATCTGCAGGGATAATCGACGCAGGGCATCCAGGCGCTTGCGATGCCTGCGACATCGAGGGTAAAGTAGTGAAAAACACTACTTTAGGGTTGCACGTGAAAACGGTCTCGGCGAGTGACGCCAATCGGCACTTCTCCAGCCTGCTGCGCGAGGTCGCAAAGGGAGAGTCCATCACGGTACTTTCCCGCGGAAAGCCGGTGGCAACGATCATCCCTGCCGGGAGCCGGGGTGGGGAGCGGGAAGCTGCCCGACGATCCCTGATCGGTAGATTGCGTAACCGGAAGCCGGCTGGCGCGCGTAAATGGACCCGCCAGGACCTTTACGATGATGCAGTGTGAAACGTGAGGATCGCGCTGGACACCAACCTGCTGGCCTATGCAGAGGGCATGGGCGATGACGTTCGCTGTAATGCCGCCGTGGAACTGGTGGCTGTCCTGCCGGTCGCGGACGTGGTGTTGCCTGCCCAGACGCTTGGCGAACTGGCGCGCGTGCTTACCCGAAAGAGTGGCATGAGTCCCTCGGAGGCTCGCATCGCCGTGCTTGGCTGGGCAGACAGCTTCGCGACAGCGGGCTCCACCTGGTTCGCATTTCAGTCAGCTCTGGACCTGACCGTGGATCATCAGCTCCCGATCTGGGATGCACTGATACTTTCCGTAGCGGCGGAGAATCACTGCCGAATACTGCTCTCCGAGGATTTTCAGGACGGCTTTACCTGGCGTGGTGTGGAGGTTGTCAATCCGTTTGCCCACGATCTTTCGGCCTTTCTCGAGGGTTTGTCCTAGTGGGCCACGCGGTCATACACCACTTGCCCTTCCTTGATGGTCTGCTCCACTACCAGTGACTCCAGGGTCGCTTCCGGCACCTCAAGCGGGTTCCCCGACAGGATGACAAAGTCCGCAAGCTTGCCCGGCTCGATGCTGCCTTTCGCGTCCTCCTCGAAATGCTGCCACGCGGGCCACAGCGTCATGGCTTTCAGGGCTGTGGCGACGGGTACGCGGTGCTCAGGGCCGAGGATGTCGCCGCTGCGCGAGCGCCGGGTGACGGTGGCCGATAGCACGCGCATGGAGTCCGGCAGGGCCACGGGCGCATCGTGGTGGCTGCCGAACATCATGCCTCTCTGCAGTAGCCAACCGGTGGGTGAAATGTTGTCGGCGCGCACGGGGCCGAGCACCGACTCCCGGTGCCAGTCGCCCCAGTAGAAGGTGTGCATGGGGAACAGGGACGGAAAGATGCCCAGCTCGTCGAGCGCCGCTACCTGGTCCTTGCGCAGGGTCTGCCCGTGAATCAGCACGGGGCGGTTGTCCACACCGGGATATCTGGCCTGCGCGGCGCGCACCGCGTCGATGAGGAGGTCGATCGCCGCGTCACCGTTGGCATGGCACAGGATCTGCCAGCCCTCGGCATAGGCTTTATCCACGGATGCCATCGCCGTCGCGCTGTCGATGGCGCCGTAACCGCGGTAGTCGGTGGACTGGCCGTGGGGCGGGTGGAAGTAGGGCTCGCTCAGGTAGGCGGTCTTGCCCTGTGGTGAGCCGTCTATGGTGAGCTTGACGCCGCCGACGCGAAACCGTCCGGCGTAGGCTTTCGAGGGCGCTATGTCTGTCACGGCGAGCATGTCCGGGTAGGCGACCAGGTCGACAGCCAGGGCTCCCCGCTCGGCGACGCGGCGCATGGCGGCGATGGCCGCGGGCATGGCCCGTCCCTCCTGGACGGTGGTATAGCCGTAGGCAGTGGCCAGTCGGGTCCCCTCCACCACGAGGTGCTCGTTCATACCGTCGTCGAACTGTGACAGCAGCTGCATCAGCGG
>JAWLGG010000202.1:0-5740 GCA_041685155.1 Chromatocurvus sp. | reverse complement strand
CTGGAATACAGCAGCGACGAGCGTCACGAGGAGCGGCTCAACGAGATGCGCAGTATCGCCGCGGACGACGGCAGGCGCCGGGAGTTCATCCTGCGCCAATCCATGATACAAAGCCTCCGGGACGCGAACGCTATCGACTAGACCGGTCGCCGGGTTGTACCGCGGCGCCAGTACGGCACCCTTACCGTGCACCGCTACCACATTCCCACCAGGAGACCCGCATGACCAAGGATGCGCACTACGCTGACCTGAAACAGACACTCCTGCAGCAGATCGAGGCCGCGGATGACGACGGCAAGTACAGCGAAGCGCAGTTCGACCGGCTCATGCAGGCCATCGAGGATCTGCGCCCGCTCTCGCCCATCCCGCAACCGATGGACGAGCAGGAGAAGGTCGCCTCTCCCTGGCGTACACTGTTCGCCTGCTTTGGCCCGAAGCACAGCGCCGGCAAGACGCTGGTGCACGATACGCTGCTTTCCTACCAGTCCTTCAACAAGTTCCCCGCCGTGCCCGTCCGCGTGACCGGACTCGAGCAGGAGATTCACGCCGTCACCCGCGAGTACAACAACCTCGCCTACCTGACGGCGCCCGACGGTGCAACGACCGCCGTGGCCATCACGCGGGGACGCTATGACGAGGATGCGGACAATCGCCAGCGCTACAGCGTGACCTTCCACAGTGTGGAACTCATCAGCCAGGCCGGCAGCAGTATTGACGATCTGCGTCGCGCCTTCGACCTGCCGGAGGATCAGCCCATGAAGGTGGAGCTCAAGGCAAACTTCCACTCCGATGTCGTTTTTTGCGACGAGACGCTGCGCATCAATTTCGGCAGCGTGGGCGGCGTGTATGTTCTGGAGCGCCTGCATCACGGCGGCACATCGGTGGACTTCACGCGCTCATGATGGCGCAGTTCCGGGCCAGCCGGTCCGAGCTTCTCTGGGCCACCGGCTCCCTCGCCACCGGGGCCGTCTACAATGCCATGGCCCTGTTCAGCCTGTTCTACATGACACAGATACTGGGGATCAAACCCGGTGTCGCCGGCACGCTGTTGCTGATCACAAAGGCCTACGACGCCCTGACCGACCCGATCATGGGCGCGCTGAGCGATCGCACCTCCCATCGCTGGGGACCCCGCCGTCCCTACCTGCTCCTGGGCTCGGTGCTGCTGGGCCTTAGCTTCGCGGCGTTCTTCAACGCGCCGGAGCTGTCCGGAGCCACGCTCATCGGTCTTACGGTCCTGTTGCTGCTTCTGCAGTCGACCGGCTACACCGTGTTCGCCGTGCCCTATCTCGCCATGGCACCGGACATCGCCAGGGACTACGACTCCCGCACGCGCCTCATGTCACTGCGGGTTGTCTTTCTGATTATCGGCGTCATGATCGGCTCGGTTCTCGGCCCGGTGATCGTCGACCTTGGCGACACACCGCGCCTTGGCTACGCCCTCCTCGGCAGCTCTCTCGGCGTACTCGTCGTGATCTGCGGCCTGGCGGCATTCTTCGGCACGAAGCGCGTCCGGAGCCCCGAGCTGTCAACCGGGCGCGGCAGCGTATTGAGCGGCAGCCTGCGCGACGCCATCGCCGTGTTCAGTTTCCAGCCGTTTCGCCTGCTGACCATTATCAAGCTGCTGCAGCTCGTCGTGCTGGCGCTGGCGCTGGCCTGCTTTCCCTATTTCTTCCAGTTTGTCCTGCAGCGACCGCCCGCCGACATCGGCAAGTACCTGCTCTTCTTCAGCCTCAGCGGGCTGGTATCGATACCGGCCTGGCGACTTATCATCGGGCGCTTCGGCAAGCGCGATGTCTACATGGTCTCCATTGTCGGCTACGGCGTGGGCCTGCTGTCATGGTGGCTGTGGCAGCCGGGAGAGGCCAATGTCTTCTTCTACGCCCGGGCAATTGTCCTTGGGATCCTGTCAAACGGCACCCTGCTCTGCGCCCTGTCCCTGCTCCCGGATACCATGGAATACGACCGCCTGAAGTCCCTGCAGAATCGCGAGGGCGTGATGAGTGGCGTGTTCACCACGGTCGAGAAGATATCCGGTGCCCTGGGTCCCTTCGTGATTGGCGTTCTTCTGCAGTCCATGGGGCTGCTGGCGGGTGTCGAGACGGCAGCGGGGCAGCCCGCTTCCGCCCTGACGGCCATACACCTGGGCGTATCCGTTGTACCGGCGCTGTTCTGCTTCGCCTGCCTGCCCTTTCTCTACCGCTACCGCCTGGATTCCCGCACACTGACCGACATGCGCGATACCGCGGCCATTCACGCGACCTGAGAGGCGCTCGCTCGCCGGCGCGACCATCCCGCGGCTCATCCCCGACATGACAGGTCATCGACCGGCTTGCTATATTCACGCAACCGACGGCCAGAACGCAGACCATGAACATCAAGCAGCTGCAGTACTTCGTGAAGGTTGCCGAATGTGGCGGCTTCTCCCAGGCGGCCGACGCCGTGCACCTGGCGCAGTCCGCGCTCAGTCGCCATATACGGCTGCTCGAGGAAGAACTGAATACCCGCCTGTTCAACCGCACGGGCCGCGGAGCGACGCTCACCGAGCAGGGAGAATATCTGCTCACGCACAGCAAATCGATACTCGAGCAGCTCCTTAACGTCGAGCGCTCGCTCAAGTCATGGTACGAACACCCCAGTGGACTGGTCCGCCTGGGCATGACCCCCACAGCGATCATCAACGGGGCCGCCGCGGTGATCCGCGACATGAACGAGCGCTATCCCGAGGTGACGCTGAACGTGTCCGAGGGGATCAGCGAACAACTTTGCAACCGCGTGATCGACAACCAGCTGGACCTGGCGATCGTCTTCGAGGAGCCGGAGTCGGATCTGCTGCGCATCGAAGTCCTGCGCCGTGAGGAGCTGTGCCTGATCGCGCCGCCGGAACTGGATCTGCCCAAACCCGCCGTCCCGATCGGCATGCTGGACCAGCTCAGGCTGATACTCCCGACCCAGCACGGCAAGATACGCCGGGCCGTCGAGCGCAGCTACGCCGAGGCGGGCATCCCGTGCCATCCCACCTACACGGTGGATGCCGTTGCCGCCATGAAGAGCCTGGTCATGAAAGGCGAAGGCGTCGCTGTGCTGACCCGCCATTCCGTCGAGGTCGAGGAGAAGCTGGGGCTGCTCGCGGTGCACTCACTGGACGACCCGACACTGAACATTCCGCTGTGCGTGATCTACCGGGCCAAGCAGCAGGTCACCCGGGCCACGGTCGCCACGCTGGACAGCTTGCGCGGCGTGTTTACGGAGTAGCGGCCCCGGAAACCACTGCGACAGCCGCGGGTGCGAGTCGGACCGTCAGCGCTGCGCGCCTTTCCTGGGCGGCCATCAGGCCGGACCGGCGCGGCCCGGGTTCAGCGGCCTGATAAAGACCATGTTGACCAGTCCGAGAACAGCGACCCCGGTCACGATAATAAAGGGCAGTGTGTAGGCGCCGGAGAAGTCTTTCAGGAAGCCGATCCCGGCGATGCCGATTACCGCACCCACCGTATCGCAGAACACGATGAAGCCCAGTATCTTGCCCAGTTCCCGCTGCCCGAAGCTGGCCACGCAGACCAGCTGAATCATCGTGAACGCCCCGCCGAAGCCGAGCCCGTAGACGATCGTGAACATCGTCAGCTGCGCCTTGCTGCTGCTCAGGGTCGGCGTTCCCAGCTGCGGCTCGAACAGGAGCAGGCACCCCGCCAGCAGCGTCAGGCTGGCCAGGATCATGACTTCCTTCGCCGGGCGGTAATCCGCGAGCCAGCCGAACAGGAGCTTGCCGGTGACGGAGAAGGCCAGCACCAGTGAATACAGCAATGTTGCCTCCCGGATCGGCAGCCCGCCCTCCTGCTCGAAGAATATCGTGATCTGGCTGTTGACCGCGGATATCGAGAACCACAGGCAGAAGGAGCCCAGGGCCAGCATCCACAGGGTGCCGGTGCGCAGGGCCTGGCGAAAGGTTGCACCGGGCAGCGGCTGCCCGGATTCCTGTCCCGGTGGCGGCTGTGACAATCCATCCGGGAACTGCCCCACGTCCGCCGGGCGCTCCTTTACAAGAAACAGCACCGCCGGAACAGGCATCAGCCAGATCAGCAGCGCAGCGCAACCGAAACCCCAGCGCCAGCCATAATCAGGGTCGGCAACAAACACGGCGACGAGATTGGGCAGGAGGAAGCCTGCGAGGCTGGAGCCGGCGACAAGAATGCCGACAACCATGCCGCGCCGGAGCGTGAACCAGCTGGACAACAGCACCACGTTGATCATCAGGCCGGCAGTAACCATGGTGAGACCGAAAAACAGGTGCAGGGCGTAGACCTGCCAAAGCGCAGTGGTAAACGGGTACAGGCTGGCCGATACCGCAAGAACAAGGATACCGAACCTGAGTACGCGCACCGCGCCCTGCCGGTCGATCAGCCACCCGACAATCGGCGCGCTGATGCCGCCCATCATGAAGGTCAGCGCGCCGGCAATGCTGATCGCACTGACGGAGACGTCGAAATCCTCCATGAGTCGCGGAAAGAGATTCTGCGGCAGGTAGTAGGCGACCCCGTTGGTAAAGAAATAGGCAAGGGTTGCCGCCAGACAGACAAACCAGCCGTAGAAAAAGCCGGATTTCACCCCGCCGGGAGCCTCCAATACACCGTCTGCCTCCTCACCTCGCACTATATTGCCGCCCCTGCCCTGAACCAGCGCACGAGATTAGCACCGCCGCCGCGGCTGCAGCTGCAGCTGCGCATAACCATACAATTTCTCGATTTCTGATACCCACCTGACCCGCGACCGCGGCAAGGTAAAAAAGGGGAGAAGGAGAGGGGTTGACGCCTCCTCCCGAAAATCCCGGAACCCGCTAGAAGCGGTACCGGGCCGTCACGCCCGCCGTCCTGCGCTCACCGAATACGGTACCGTAGCCGTTGCCGAAAGGCAGCAGAACCACGAAGGCATTGGCGGTGAACTTCTCGTCGGTCAGGTTGCGGACCCAGACCGAGATATCCCAATCCGGACGCGTCAGACCGGCAGAGGCATTGGTGATGGTCCGCGCCTCGATCTGCGACAGATTCATGGATTCGGCTTCCCGCTCCGACTGGTAGGACACGTCGGCACGCAGGTAGAACTCCGCATCCAGCTGCGTGAACTGACTGTTCCACTGAGCGCCAAGGCTAGCCTGGACGGGCGCCTGGCGCTCGATGTCGTTGCCGCTGACGTCGCCATCGGAGGGACAGACTACATCGTCACAGGACGCCGGGTTGGGAAAAAACACCGGACCCACCCGGGCGAAGCGGTTGTCGATTGTGCCATCGTCATAGGTGGCATCGACCAGGGAGACCGTCGTGTTCAGCGAGAAATTGTCGGTGACCTGGTAGGCACCGTCCAGTTCGAGGCCGTAGCTGGTGGCGTTGCCCAGGTTGAGGGTGATGTTGACCGCGTTCGGGTTGACCGCGCCCGAATCCGCGGCATTCAACTGGATGTCCTCCCACTCGATGTAGAACAGGGCCGCGTTGATCACCAGGTTGCCATCGAGGAAGACGTTCTTGCTGCCGATCTCGTAGGTCCAGTTGGTTTCCTCGTCGAACACGCGGTCGCTCTCGCGCACCGCCGCCGGATTGAAACCGCCGGATTTCACGCCCTGGGCGACGGACGCGTAGAGAAGCTGATCCTCGTTCAGTGAATACTCGAGGTTGATCCGCGGCGTGAGGTTCTTGAAGGAATCGGAGAACTCGGCGCCGTTGACGTTGTTGATCTCGGTCTTTTCCTCGTC
>JAWLGG010000201.1:0-5750 GCA_041685155.1 Chromatocurvus sp. | reverse complement strand
CGCGTCACCTCCCTGAACCCCGGACGCCCCGAGGTCATCGAAGCGGCGATGGACGCCTGGGATGAGGCCAACCCGCTGCCGAAGGCGACGCTGGCAGAAGTGGCGGATCACATCGACCACATCCGCTTACTGATCGGCGTGGACCACATCGGCATCGGCGGTGATTTTGATGGCGTGCCGACACTGCCCATCGGCCTCGAGGATGTATCCACCTACCCCGCCCTGTTTGCCGAGCTGCTCGCACGAGGCTACAGCGAAGACGAGCTCGAGAAGATCGCCGGCCGCAACATGCTGCGAGTATTGCGCGGCGTCGAAGAGACGTCCGCGCGGCTGCGCCGGGAGCGGCAGCCGTCGGAGACCGTGTTTGAGGACTGAACGACGGCTGGCAACGTCGCTATCAACCCTCGATATGGATTAGGATAGCGTCTCATGCACTGATCGGGACCGCGCCGGCGGTCCGGGGAATAGACTCATGAGATACCGGAAAGTGACACGGGCGACACTCCTTGCCTGCCTGCTGCCGTTGTTGGCGCAGATCGCGAGCGCACACCACGGCTGGTCCGGCAATACTGCGGGGGAAATCGAAATTACCGGTGTTGTCGAGACCGGCGTCAGCCTATCGGGTCCACACGGCACCATGCAGATTCGCGACGACGAGGGCCAGCTCTGGGATATCACCCTGGCACCCGGCCCGCGCACCCACCGCGCCGGGCTCAAGGAGAGCACGGTACCGGTCGGCGAGACGGTCACCGTGCAGGGCCAGCGCAACGAGGACATGGCGCAGTACGAGGCCAAGGTCCGCCGGGTGATCTGGAAGGGCAAGGAATTCGACGTCTACCCACCCAGGTAGGCCGTGCACAATCCACTGACAGGGCCGGCACATGTATGAAGTGATGGCCTGGCTCGAGGCCTCCGCCCTTGCAGACTTCCTGCGCGGCCTCGGGATATGGACCTACGGCATCGTGAATCTGCTGCACATCCTGGGCATCGGCACGCTCCTGGGATCTGTCCTGCTCCTGGACCTGCGGTTACTGGGTGCCTGGAAGAGTATTCCCCTGCCGACCCTTGCGCGGCCCACGGTGCCAATGGCGGGGACCGGCTTCGTCATCGCCGTGTGCAGCGGTATCGCGATGCTGTCCTTCAACACCACCGAGTATCACGGCAATCCCTTTCTCTACATCAAACTGCCCACACTGGTGGTGGCACTGATCAATGTCGCGGTCATCCAGCGGCTGTCAGCCTGGCGCCGCGGCGTGGCCGGCGACACGGCGCAGCCAGGGGACAGGGCGGTGCTTGCACTGGCCGGCGCTACCTCCCTGCTGTTGTGGCTCACCGTTGTTACCTGCGGGCGCATGATCGGCTACTGGTAGCTCAGTCGTCCCGGGTGCACAGCGCCTGGCCATCCTCGAAGATGTGCACCGCGTAGTAGTACAGGCCACCGTCGAACATGTAGCCCCAGCGGTACATGCCCGGCTCGCCGGCGATCTCGTCGCCATCCTCCGCCGCGCGATCCTCCAGCGAGGTGCTGCTCCATAGACAGCATCCTTCCAGGCTGATCGGCTCGCGAATGCCGGACGTCCTGTCCGGATCATGCAGCGCCTCAAGCTCGGCCAGCGTCGGCAGGCGCCAGTCATCGTGACCACCCAGCGACAGATCCGCGCAGAAGGTATCGGCGTCGGGCCATTTGATATCCGGCCCGTTGGTCGCGCTCGCCCACTGGCGATCATCCAGCGTGACGACAGCCCTGTCCGGGGTTTCCGCGGCGGTGGCCTGCGTACCGGCAAAGCCGGCAGCCAGCAGCAGTGTGGCAATCAAGCGGCGTTTTGCGGGAAGTTCATGCATGGATCAGAGGCTCCTTGCGAGTCAGGTCGCGGTCGTATCGAGTATACGCTGCCGGGAAAAACCGTGCAGGGCCGCTGATCTCGCTCAGGGCGCCATGGAGTGGCCCAGCATTTCCAGCGTGTAGCTGACCAGCGCATCCGGCGCGGGGTGGCCCGGCTTGACGTCGGACAGGGAGCGGCACTGCATGATCACCCCGTGAACAGCACCGCGCAGGTAATAGGCCGTGGTCATGGGATCGCTCACCCGCTCCGCACTGAGGCTGCCATCGGCAACGCCGCGCTGCAGCGCCGTTTCCATCAGGTCCATGGTGCCGGAAGCGCAGGCGGCAAGTTCGGTATCGATCGCCGCATCCGCCGCGCGATGGACCATGCTGCTGGCCTCGGTCAGGGCGTCGAAATAGTCCGGCTGCTCCACGCTGAAACGGTAGTAGGCATGCCCGATTGCCTTGATCTGCTGCGCCCCGACGTCAAGGGACTGCAATACGTCGGCGAAGCGCTCCCGCAGCGCCTGCGCGGCACGCAGCATGATGCCGCGCATGATGGCGGGCTTGTCGGTGAAGTAGACGTAAAGAAGCGGACGGCTGACCCGGGATTCCCGGGCGATGTCGTCCATGCTACAGCGCTCGTAGCCCTTGCTGAAAAACACCGCTTCCGCCGCATCCAGTATGGCGTCGTAGCGGTCCTGCCTGTCCCGTTGGCGTCGCGTTTCCACCCCCATGGTCCAGCTCCCTGTGCCCTGTTATGGCGGCGATGATGAACTCTTCTTGACAAACTGTCAATTTTTGACAAACTGTCAGGGCCTGACAGAACGTCAGAAACGACGAGAGAGACATCCAATGCACTGCCTCTACCCGATCCTCCGCTACCTTCTGCCCCTGTTTGTCGTGGGCCTGATGCTCACGCAGCTCGGCTGCAGCGACCCCGGGCATGCGACGCCGGCAGATTCTCCCGGGGTCGTCACCGTGCGCACCGCCGTGGTCGAGCGACTGGCATCGGACCAGGCGCTGCGTTTCGCCGGCACGGTAAGGCCGCGCCAGCGGGCCAGCCTGACCTTCCAGCTGGGCGGCGTCCTGCGCGAGCGCGCTGTGGAGCTCGGTGAGCGCGTCAGCGCCGACCAGCGCCTGGCCCTGCTGTATCACCCGGAGATCACACCCGCCCGGGATGCCGCCGCGGCGCGCCTGCGCGAACTGCAGGCCAACACCGCGCAGGCCGGACGCGACCTGACCCGTAGCAAGGAGCTTGCCGGGCGCGGGGTTATCTCACGGCAGGAGCTGGAGCAGCAGCAGGCACGACTGGACGCCCTGGAGGCCGCCGTGGCCAGCGCCCGCGCAACCCTGCTGCAGACAGAGCGTATGGCGGATGAGATGCAGCTGCGGGCGCCCTTCGCCGGCTCTATCGAGGCACTGCTGGTGGAGCCGGGCGAGTACGTCGCGGCGGGCCAGCCTGTCCTGCGCCTGGCGGCCGCCAGCGGTCACGAGGTGGAGGTTCGCGCGCCGGCTGACCTCCTGCATGGGCTGGTGCCCGGCGACCCTGTTCCCGTCAGCGACAGCTTCAGCGGAAAACAGTGGCAGGGCCGGGTGATAGAAACCGGCCGCAGCGCCATTGACGGCAGCGTCCTGTATCCCCTGGTCGTGGGCATCGACGCGCAGGAGGTCAGCGCCGGCGATGCCGTTGAGGTCGGCCTGCAGCGCTCCAGGGTCGCCGGGCTCGGGCTGCCCCTGGCGGCGGTGATGCGCTCGGCCGACGGTCTCGCGGTGTTCCGGGTTGCCGGCGGCGACCGCGTGGAGCGGGTTGCCATTGACGTCGCGGGCATCCGCGGCGATCGCGTCCTGCTCGCTCCCGGCAACCTGGCCGCGGGTGACCCGGTGGTCTACGCCGGCCTCACCCGCCTCGCGCCCGGCGACCGCGTGAGAATACTGCCGTGATCGGTGCGCTGCTCGCGCGGCCGCGGCTGGTCGGCCTGATCGCCTCGATGCTGGCCCTGCTCGGGGTGTCGTCCTATCTCGGCATGGCGCGACAGGAGGATCCGAGCTTCCCCTATCGCAGTGGGCTGATTACCGTGAACTACCCCGGCGCGCTCGCCGAGGCGCTGGCCCGGCTGGTGCTGGCCCCCCTGTCAGAGGAACTCCTGCAGGTCGAGGAAATCGACGATTTCACGGCCACCGCCCGCACCGGTGTCGCGCTGGTGAGCATCAGCCTGCAGGACGCCATCTACGATACCGATGCCGCCTGGGAGCGGGTGCGTCAGGCCATGGCGCGGGCGCGCCTGGAGTTCCCGGACGCCGTCGGCGACATGGTGCTGGACGACCGGCAGATCGACATCCCGGCCATCGTCCTCGCGCTCAGCGGCGATGCCTCCCCGCTCCACCTCACCGACGCCGCCGAGCAGCTGAAGCGGGCGCTGATCGACCTTCCCGGCCTGTCGCGCATCGAACTGTCCGGTGACGCGGATGCCCAGGTGACCCTCGCGCTGCGGGATCCCGAGCTGCGCCGGCTGGGTCTGCGGCCCGATGCCATTGAATCCCTGCTGTCGTCCCGCAACCAGGTGATTCCGGGCGGCTTTATCGTGGCCGGCGACCGGCGCATCGGGATTCTGCCCAACAGCGAATTCGCCAGCATCGACGAGCTGGCCGCTACCCAGGTCATGCTGCCCGGCGGCGGCAGTGTTCCGCTCTCCGCCATCGCCGACATCTGGCGCAGCCCACAGGAGCCCGAGCAACCGCGTGCATGGTACGACGGCGAGCAGGCCGTGCTCGTGACCCTGACACCCGAGCGCGGACAGATCGACGCCATTCGCTTCGGCGACGCGCTGCGCCAGCGGGTGGCGGAGCTGCGGGACGATTTCGCGCCGCTGGTGATCGACGAGATGTTCTTCCAGCCCGACCACGTGAAGGAGCGCCTCGACGGCCTGCTCCTCAGCCTGCTGGGCAGCATGCTGATCATTGTGCTGGTCATCCTGCTGAGTATGGGCTGGCGCATGGGTCTGCTGGTGGCCAGCATGCTGCCGCTGGTGGCACTGATCAGCCTCGGACTATACAACCTCGGCGGCGGCATACTGCACCAGATCGCCGTCATCGGCGTGGTCATTTCCCTCGGCATACTCATCGACAACGCCATCGTCATGACCGAGAACATACAGGACCGGCTGAATCGCGGTAGTGATCGCAACGCGGCCTTGCTCGACGCCGTGCGCGAGCTGGCCGGGCCCCTGGGCGCCTCCACCGGCACCACGCTTGCAGCCTTCCTGCCGCTGCTGCTCGCACGCGGCGGCACCGGGGATTTCACCCGCGGCATCCCCATCATGATCATGCTCACGCTCAGCGTCAGCTATCTGCTGGCGATCAGCGTGGCGCCGCTGCTCGCCGCGGCCTTCCTGCGCGTCCAGCCCGCGGCGGCGGAACCCCGTATAGAGCGACTCGGACGCGTCCTCGGCACCTTCAGTTCCCGCCATCCCCTGCCGGTGGTGGCCGCCGGCGCGTTTCTCGTCGCCTGCAGTATCGCCCTGCTGCCCTGGCTCAAGCTGCAGTTCTTTCCCAATGCGGATCGCCCCCAGGCGGTGATCGAGCTGTTCCTGCCCGAGGGCACCGACCAGGCGCACACGGCAGCGGTGGCGGCCGATCTCGAGCGCGACCTGCGCCAGCGCCGGGAAGTCACCAGCATTCACCGCTTCGCAGGCTCGGCGGGCCCACCGTTCTACTACAACCTGCCGCGGGCGCCCCGGGCACCCAACCGCGCGCGGCTGGTGGTGAACACGGGGACCCTGGGCGAGACCGAAACCCTGATCGCCTGGGTGCGCGAGCATGTGGCGCGGACGCGACCGGAGCTGGATATCACTGCCAGCACACTGGGCCAGGGGCCACCGCGGGTCGCGCCGGTGGAGATCCGCCTCTTCCACACCGACGAACAGCG
>JAWLGG010000200.1:0-5762 GCA_041685155.1 Chromatocurvus sp. | reverse complement strand
GGTGGCCGCCCGTTGCAGGTCCTTGCAGGCAGGCAGGGAGAAGCGGGAAAACTGCTCGTCGAACTGCCAGAATGCCGAGCGGGTTTCCCGCCCCTCCAGCGGGTCAGAGAAGCCTGGCATGCGATTCTCCGCAACCGCGGGAAGTCCGAGCGACGCCTGCGCCCCGGCGTACCAACCGTCCAGATCAGACAGCGTCAGCGGCCAGCCGGAATGCTCCACCCAGTCGCGACGGGCAAAATCGATGGCGTCCAGGCGAGCACAGCGTCCGCCCCAGATCGCGGTAGTGCCGCCGAAGAAGCGAAGGCGGGACTCGCGCAGCTCGTAGTAGTCCGTGCCCGTAACCCTGCCTTCATACAGGTTCTGAATGCTATCAACGTGATCAGGTCCGCCGCTTTCCAGCAGGAGAATGTGCATCCCGGTGGGCAGCAGCTGGCGGGCGAGCGTGATGCCAGCGGCTCCCGCGCCGACAATGACAATATCGGCCTGCAGGGCCGCGCGCGCGTCGTCCGGCGCGGATGTAGCGAAATCAATGATCATGATTTGTTTGGCTCAGGACAAGAAGGATCAGTGCGCTCGACGCCGCAGCCAGCAGGCTCGCCAGTGCGGCGCCGGCCAGATCGATAGAGCGCGCGAGAAAGTACAATGCAATGAGATAGATGACAAGCCCCGATGCGTAGGCCAGGATCAGGGGGCGCACCCTGCCGGCTGCAGATAACAGAGGCTCCAGCGGGTAGGCGGCGATCGTCACCAGGCCGGCGCTGCAGAGCCAGAGCATCGGCACGTAGGCATCGGCATAGTCGCTGCCCGAAATGCTCAGAATGAGCCATTCACCAGACAGGGCGAGCAGTGCGAACAGCGCCAGCGCCACCGCGCAGACGATCGCGAGGTTGCTGCTCACCAGCCGCCTGCGGACCCTGATGTCGCCGCGCGCGTTCAGGCGGGCGATTTCCGGATACAGCGCCGGTATGAGCAGCTTTTCCGCGGGCTTGACCAGGACACCGGCGAACTCCTGGGCTATCCGGAAAATACCGGCGGCGGCCGGTCCCAGCAGGGATCCGACCAGGAGCAGCCCGAGATGCTCCTGGCTGACCTGGAGGGATCGGAACAGATGATGTCCGAATATGAAGTGCCGTATTCCCGGCTCCGGGGAATGAAGCGGGTGCGTGGGTCTGAAGCGGATGCATTGGTGCCCGGTGTCGTCCAGTACCCGCCGGGACATATGGAACATCGCATAGCGTCCGGCGATGGTGCCGGCCATCCACACTCCCAGGTAGTGGGCCAGGCCGGCACCGGGTACGAACAGGAACAGCGTGGCGGCGCCGAACAGGCGCACCAGCGGGCCGATGATGGTCTGCAGCGCCACGAGATCAAAACGGTTGAAGAGCCGCAGCACGCCCAGCTGTGTCGGCGTGAGTAACATGAAGGCAATACTCACGCCGTACACCTGCGCCAGCCAGGCCTGCTCTTCCGGCAGTGCGAACCACTGCGCCGCGGTTCGCGCGAGCAACAGGGTGACGACGACACCAATCGCGGCCGCCAGCATGTCCAGAGTAAACGTGAAGTGGACCAGGCGGGACAGGCGCGCCCCGTCAGCCTGTTCGAGCGCGTAAGCGCCGAACTTCAGCACCGCCTGCCATGTCTGGAAACGCAGGACCTGTGACAGGCCGAACACCAGCGCGTGAATGAGGGCAAGGTGCCCGAAGGTCTCGACGCCCAGCTGGCGGGCGGCCAGGGCCAGTGCGAGCAGAGAGACAACGCCCTGTGCCGCCTTGCCGACACCGACGATGCCCGCGTTTCTCAAGGGTCTGAGCAGAGATTTCAAAGCCGGTACCATTCCGAGGAAATCCCAGTATACCGTCGATAGGCGGGTATTGCGGTGTGGCAGCCGACAGCGCTGGCGGTAGGACTGCTTCGCCGCGGGTGTGATGAGTCAGGGGCCCTGTCCCTTGTCGGCGGCGCACGGCTCTGTTTGCCGGGCAACAAATTCCAGGCAAAAAAAACCCGCGCGGTTTCCCGGGCGGGGCGTTCGGGGAGAGTGACGGGCCGCCCTGAATCAGGGCAGCCCGTTGACGTCAGAAGCGATAGTTGAGGCCGACGCGCATGCTCCAGAGTGAGGCTTCACCGATACGCTGCTGCGCCTGACCGTTCGCTTCCTGCACAGCGGTAACGCCGTAGGGGAAGGCTGGCTGGTTCATGACACCCCAGTCGTCGTTCAGCATATTGGTGAGGTTGTCGATGACAATGAACGCGCTGCCGCGATGCCCGGCCGCAAAGCCGGGCACTTCCTGCGAGATGCGCAGGTCGATCTTGCTGAAGGAGTCCCCTTCCTCGCTGTTGCGCTGGCCACCGATCGGAAGCACGTTTTCCCCGAAGTCCAGGAACGGCTGGAACCCGTAGGCGTCGATCGTGCCTTCAGCGCCATCGAGCGTGATGCTGTAGGGAATGCCGGAATTGTACTGGCCGAACAGAGAGAAACGCGTCTCGTAGTTGCCGAAGAGGGCGACGGAGTAGTTGAGCACTGTGGTGAAGCGGTGCTCGATCGCCCAGTTCGACGGCGCCAGCACATCTGCCTGCGGGTCGACGAAAGCGCGGTTGACGTAATTGGAAAAGGCGACGGACGAGGTCATCGGGTTGACGTCTTCCGCCTGCGTCCAGGCATAGCCTACCCGCAGGTCGAAACCACTGTCCCAGCTCTTGAAGGCACTGAGAGCTATGGATTCCGATTCGTTACCCTTGCTCGAGTTGGTCAGCACGAAGGACGGCTCCCGCACGCTCTCGTAGACCGGGTAGCCCAGGTCGTTGGTGCCCGTGCGCTCCAGGTCGGCGCGCTTGAAGATGGCGCTGTCTTCGCCGCGGCTGATCTGCAGATCGGCCGTGACCGTGACATCCATCGGTGCGTACCAGGTCAGGCCCGCAGTGTACTTCCATTCGCTCGGGATATCGAAGTTCGGGTCCAGATGGTTCATTTCAAAGTTGGACCCGTCACCGGCCGCGACCACGTCGGCGATGTCTTCCGGTACGCCGTAACCCGGGCCGCACACCGGAACACCGTCTTCGCAGTTGACGTAATTCTGCGCAAAGAGATCCATGCCATCGATGCGCGCCTGCACCGCGGTCGTGTTGGTGTTGCTGTAGGTATTCGACAGCCACACGTTCGGGTTGCCCCCTGAGAACAGGCCAATACCGCCGCGAAAGGAAAGATCATCGGAGAAGTCGTAGTTGAAACCGAAGCGCGGCTGGAGCAGGTCGCGACCGTCCAGCGTCTCATTGTTGCCGAAGCCGTAGCTGTCCAGGAAATCCTGGTTCAGGTTCGGCGCATCATCGGTCTCGTAGCGGTCGTAGCGCAGGCCGTAGGTCACGGTCAGGCTGTCATTGACCTGCCACTCGTCCTGCAGGTAGAAATAGTTGATCGCGTACTCGAAGGCCTCGGCAATATCGGCCTCGTTGTTGCTGATGGCGTTGCCGTAGTACACCCGGTCCGCCAGGCCGTTGCGGAAGTTGTCGATGCTGCTGAAGCGGATTTCCGTATCCACGTGCTGGTAGAACAGGTTGAAGATATCGTAGGCCTCGCGCTCGTAGCCGCCGGTGATCGTGTGTGAGCCAAGCTGGTAGCGGCCGCGGGCCACGAACTGGTCGATGGTGTACTCGAGCGCGTTGGCATGGCGACTGTCATCGCCGCCGAGGTACACGTCGACGTCCTCCAGTTCCACGCGGATCTCGCCGAAGTCATTGCCGGCGCGGGGGGATTGCACAAAGTCGACGTCCGTGCGCGCAATGCGGATCTCCGTGGAGAAGTCGTCCGTCCAGTCTGAATAGAGACTGGCGATGTAGGAATTCAGCTCCGCGCCGCGGTCGTAGAAGTGGTCGGAGAATTCGAACTCCACATTCGCTCCATCTGAGGGCGTGGCGTTGACCGAGTCATTGTGCATGTAGCTGACGGCAAGGCGCTGCGTATCAGTCGCGTACCAGTCGAGCTTGACGATGTACTTCTCGTCCTCGAAGTCGATGGTGCCCGGCGAACTTGTGCCCGGATCGAACTGGTAGATATCCCGTGAGATCTGGGCGATTTCGTCCAGCTCCCCCTGGCTGACCAGCACCTCATTGACGGCGCCGCTGCCGATAGCACCGCGGTCGTTGAAGTCGACACCTTCATATTTCTCGTAGGCGCCGTAGAAAAACAGCTTGTCTTTGATGAGGGCGCCGCCAAGCTCGAAGCCGTAGCGGGTTTCATCAAAGTCGGCAATCTTTACGTCATCGCCCTCGAGCGAATCGCCGCGCATGGAGTCGTCGGTATAGTCGAGGAACACGGAGCCGAACAGCTCGTTGCCACCGGATTTGGTCACGGCGTTGATGTTGCAGGCGGAGAAGCCGCCGTAAATCACGCTCATGGGCGCCATCTCCACCGCGACGCTGGAAATGGCGTCAAAGGGGAAGGGCATCCGCTGCGTTGGATAGCCGTTGGAGTTGAGACCGAAACCGTCATTGAGGCGGATGCCGTCCACGGTCAGGCTGTTGAAGCGAGGGTTGGCGCCATTGCACTGGATGGCATCGCTGCTTGAGGACTGGTCCACGTAAATGCGCGGATCCTGCTGGATGACGTCGTTGATATTCCGGTTGATCGCGGGGGATTCCTGCAGGTCCTGCAGGCTGAAGACCGCCGTCGGACCGATCGCCGTATCGGCAACCGCGACCGCGCTCCCCATGACCACGACTTCCTCAATGGTGTTCAGTGCATAGTCCATCTGCGCCTGCTGGCCAACGGAAAGGTTCAGCCGCTCCGTGCTGGCGCCGCCCTGGGGGGAAGTCACGCGGATGCTGTAGTCGACACCGGCCGGCAGCTGGCGGATGAAGTAGCTGCCGGTAGCGTCGGTTGTGGTGGAGCGGGACAGCCCCGAGGCGAGGTTGGTCGCCGTCACGGTGGCACCGGCAACCGGCTGGCCTCCGGATGTCACAGCGCCGCGCACGGCAGCCGTGGTTTCCTGTGCATGTATTTGAGCCGCGAAACCCAGACCACCTGCCACGGTGGCACTGGCGATGGCACGGACCAGCGCCCTGCGTGCGAAGATTTTCGAGATACGGGGATAGGTATACATGGTTCTGCTTTCTCCTCATGAGGTGTCTGGAATCGTGAGGAGGGTAGGCTGGTTTTATGTCACCTCTGTTACAGGTCCGGTGTTCCGGACTCTTTCGGTACTATTACCGAACCGGCAGGGTGACGGCGCTCTCGTGTCTGCCGGCGATAGCGTCGACCGGCGTTGTCCTGAGCTATCCTGTCACCTCTGTTCAGCGCTTCAGCCGTAGCGACCAGTAATATAGGCTTCGGTACGCGGGTGGGAGGGATTGGTGAAAATCTTGCTGGTCTCGTCGAACTCCATGAGTTGACCGATATGCATGAACGCCGTGCGGTGTGAAATGCGTGCGGCCTGCTGCATGTTGTGGGTCACGATCACGACAGTGACATCTTTTGACAGTTCCTGGACCAGGTCCTCCACCTTTGCCGTGGCGATGGGGTCCAGTGCCGACGTCGGTTCGTCGAGCAGAAGAATCTCCGGGTTGGGTGCGAGGGCGCGGGCAATGCACAGGCGCTGCTGCTGGCCGCCGGACATGTCATAGGCCGAGCCATCGAGGCGGTCCTTCACCTCTTCCCAGATCGCGGCGCGGCGCAAAGCGGTTTCCACGGCCTCGTCGATGATGGCGCGGTTGCGCACGCCTCGCACTCGCAGACCGGCGGCAACATTTTCATAGATGGACTTGGGAAAGGG
>JAWLGG010000199.1:0-5816 GCA_041685155.1 Chromatocurvus sp. | reverse complement strand
CTGCCGGCGAAGTCCATGCGGATGGAGGCGATTCCGCGCTCTGCCAGCTTGCGCGCAACCCGGGTGAAACCGCCCTCCTCGTGGCGGTCTCCGCCATGGCCGTGGATCAGGATTGCCAGGGGCACGGGGTTGTCGGCATCTGCGGCGGCGGGGTAAGTCCAGGTGACCGGCACCTCGATGTCGCGCGAGGGTACCGTGGTGTCGACGCTGCGCGCCGCGCCGGCCTCGCGCTCGATGCGCACTGTCCAGCTCACGCCGTAGCCAATGCCGTGGGTCTCGGCAAAGTTGCCCTGGTTGATGGCAATGGCCAGGTCGCCGCTGGAGTTTATAAACAGCAGGTTGTCGCCAACCGGGACGGAGCCGAAAGAGCGCACGTAGGGAACGCTGCCGGACCAGACTGTGTCTTCGCCGCGTCGGATTTCCACCTGGTAGCGATCACCGTAGACGGGGCTGTCCTGCTCGAACAGCGCGCGATCGATGTTGAAAAAGATGTTCCCCAGACGCCCGACACCGCCAGCGATCTGCCCATCGAACACGCCGTTGCTGTAGCTGCCCGCGGGCATGTCCAGGGTCACGACCTGTGCCGGCAGCAGCGGCCCGACCTCCTCGAAGTCGATCACACCGGCGGCGAGGCGGGCGCCAGTGTAGGAGTACACGTCGCGCCCGTGGAAGGTGTGTGACCACTCGGTACCCGGGCGGCGATTCACGGATTCGTCGATCTCCCGCACTGCGTCAATGCCATACAGCTCTGCCGGGCCCGAAAGCGAACCGTTGTCCGGGCTGACAAAATACAGGCCGTTGCCTGTTTTCAGGACCACCGACTTGCGCTCGGTGCCCACCCCCGGATCCACGACCGAGACGAAGACCGTGCCGGTCGGCCAGGTCTGGGCGTTGTAGGCGAGGCTCGCACTCGCCTCGGCGATATCGTAGAGCGGGATAAGCGGCCGCACGTTGTGCACAGTGAGACCGGGATGTACCGAATAGGCCACGCCGGTCATGACGAGGCCGGCAAAATCCGCCTGGATAACCAGCGGACGCAGCTCGCTCTCCTCTTCCGCTGTACCGCGGATAGAAACAAGACAGACAAGAAGCAGCAGCACTGCAACAGGCATGCGCAAGAAGCGGGACATGGCGTCTCCTCCGTGGGGCGATGATGGATGTGGCGAGCGACAGTGGCCACGCCACATCATTGCGCAGTCAGCGACGCTTGTCCAAGGGCGCGATCAGCTGACGCAACCGACCCGAGGAGACCGAAGATCGTGGATCCCTGGCTTTACGGCGATCCACCTCCCAGCACTGTCTGCAGGTCACAGACGATAGCGGTGTGATCCAGGTACACCAGCGTGCTGACGGGTGACGTACCCGGCGTTCGCCCCGCTGCCCGGCACTCCCCGCGCATGCCGGCGGCGAGCACGTGGTCGATGTTGAGAAAGGACAGGAAGGTGGGGCGTGCGAACAGGCCCAGCTCTGTCATGAACCGATAACGTCCGGGTGGCCGGGTGTGCCGGCGCAATGCCCGCGCCGAGGGGTCCAGCCAGGTGACGCGGCCGGGATCCGTATTGAAATCGCCGAGCACGATGCCCTGCTCCGCTGCCGCCGCGCCAGGCGCAAAGATGGCCTCCACCTGGCTCCGACGACATTCGGCATCTGCGCGCCCCACGCCCGAGGTGCCGTGCACGTGTACCACCCGCAGGCTCCCGCCCGCCTTCAGGCGCAGGGTTGCCGCCGCAACGCGATTTCCGCTGCCACAGAAGCCGTCATCCAGCCCCTCCAGTCCGCGTCGGCAGAAGGCATCGGTACAGCCATCGATATGCCCCAGGCGCCGGTGCACCGCCAGGCACTTGTCCGGCTTGCCGGGGTGGCAGGCCAGCTGGTAATCGTCCCCAAGAATGATACGGGCCACCGTGGGATCCCCCGGCTGCCAGTCCTCGCAGACAAAGCCCTCCCGCGCCGGAGGCGGAATGTCTGCGCACTCGCCGCTGTAGAACACTTCCTGAAGTGCCACGATATCGGCATCTGTCCGCTCAAGGAACGCCCGCACATCGTGCATCACCGCCGGCCAGGCGAGCCCGTTGCCGTACCAGCGGTCCGCCCGCTCCGCCTGGGCCGGCCCATAGCCCGCGTTATCGCCGCGCACCCTGTCGACGGACTTCCCCGCGCCCGCGTTCAGGGTCACCACGCGCAGCCTGTCGAATCGCGGGCCCTCGTCCGTTGGCGGCACCGGCGGCGGGGGCGACTGGCAGGCCGTCAGGAAGAGACCCGCGAGGAGAGCGCGCATGCCCCCCGTAACACATCGCGAGAGCGACATGCTCAGGACGCCGCGCGTTCCGGATCGGTCATGGCAGAGGGGCGCCATCCCGGCGGACCGAACAGGCAATCCCGGCGCTCACGCCAGTTTCGGGCCCGCCGCAGATCCCTGGCGATGGCGCGGTACTCATGACTGAGCACCGTCCACGGGTTGTCAGAGTGCAGATTCCTGGTCAGTCCGTAGCGCACCGGATCATCATCGCGCTCTTCGCTGAAGGTGCCGAACAGGCGATCCCAGACGATGAGCACGCCGCCGTGGTTGCGGTCGAGATAGCCCGGGTTCGAACCGTGGTGCACGCGGTGGTGCGACGGTGTGTTGAACACCGCCTCGATCCAGGGGTGCAGACGACCCACGCTGCGGGTATGGATCCAGAACTGGTAGAACAGGTTGAGCCCGATCATGGTAATGATCATCGCGGCGTCGAAGCCCAGCAGCGGCAGCCACAGCCAGAAGACGAACTTGTGAATACGCTCGCCCACGCCCTGACGCAAGGCAGTGCCGAAATTCAGGTACTCAGAGGAGTGGTGGTTGACATGGCCTGCCCACAGCAGCCGCACGCTGTGATTGCAGCGATGGAAGCAGTAATAGCTGAAATCATCCAGGAAGAACAGCAGCAGCCATGCCCACCACTGCCGCTGCACGATATCGCGCAGCGGACTGATCTCGTGAAGCTGGATGATGAGCCAGAGGGCCAGAAGCCGCGGCAGCAGCTCCACCAGCGCCGACGCCAGCAGCATGCTCAGCGAGACCAGGGTGTCGCGCAGGCGGTAGTAGTCCAGCGCATGCCGCCGTGCATACCAGGCCTCGATGCCGATCGCCGCCAGATACAGGGGCAGGGCAAACGCACTGAGATCGTCCTGCAGTATGTCGACGATGTCCTGCATAGCCGCGCTTGCCTGAAACCCGCTGGTGAGCGGCAAGTGTAGCGCAGTCGGTCGCGGCGCCGCGATTCAGTCGGCCATGTCAGCCCGCGGCCCTGACCGCCTCGACTATCGCGGTTGCTGAAATGCCGAAATGGTCGCGCAGCGTATCCCGCGCCTCGCTCATGCCGAAACCGTCGGTTCCCAGCGCGATGTACGGACCCGGCATCCAGCGCGCGATCATCTCCGGCAGCGCCTGCTGGTAATCCGTGGCCGCCACGAAAATGCCCGACTCGCCCTGGAACAGGGTCTCCAGCCAGGAGGCGCCGACTGCGGCATCGGGTGTCTCTCGCCGGGCCCGCTCCACCGCCTGGGCCTCCCGCGCGAGTTCCACGAAGCTGGTAATGCTCCAGACATTCACGCGCCGTCCCTGCGCCTGGAGCCGCTCGGCGGCCTCCAGAGCCTCCTGCATGATCGCACCGCTGGACAGCAGGTGCACCGGCGAACCCTCGCCGCTGCTGCCGCGCCGGTAGCAATAGCCGCCCCGAAGCACTCCCTCCGCCACCTGGGGATCATCCGGCAGGGCGGGCATCGGATAGGTCTGGTTGTACACGGTCAGGTAGTAGAAGATGTTTTCCTGCTCGCCGTACATGCGCCGGATGCCCTCACGGATCAGCAGGATGATCTCGTAGCCAAAGGCGGGGTCGTAGCTCTTGAGGTTGGGTACGGTACTGGCGAGCACGTGGGAGTGGCCGTCCTGGTGCTGCAGGCCCTCGCCGTTCAGCGTGGTACGCCCTGCGGTGCCGCCAAGCAGGAAGCCGCGGCACATCATGTCGGCGCAGCCCCAGATCATGTCGCCCACGCGCTGGAAGCCGAACATGGAATAGAAAATATAGAACGGGATGGTCGGCACACCGTGGACCGCGTAGGCAGAGCCGGCCGCCATGAACGAGGCCATCGCCCCCGCCTCGCAGATGCCCTCCTGCAGGATCTGGCCGTCGCTTGCCTCGCGGTAGGGCAACAGCGTGTCGGCATCCACCGGGGTGTAGTTCTGCCCCGCGGGTGAATAGATTCCGGCCACCTTGAACAGACCGTCCATGCCGAAGGTGCGCGCCTCGTCCGGCACGATGGGTACGACATAGCGCCCTATGCGCTCGTCCTTGAGCAGCTGGGACAGCGTGCGCACGACGACCATGGTGGTTGAGGTGGCGCGCTCACTGCCGGCGAGCGTGGTGCGGAAGGTCTCCAGCGGCGGCGGTTCGAGCCGCGGGCAGTCCACGCGGCGCTCCGGCAGGTAGCCACCCAGGGCCTCGCGCCGGGCGCGCAGGTAGCGCATCTCCTCGCTGTCCTCCGGCGGGCGATAGAGCTCGGCGCGCTCGATCGCCTCCCGGTCCAGCGGAATGCCGCAGTCGCGGGCGCACTGCAGCCGCTCCCCGGCATTCAGGTTCTTCTTCTGGTGGGCCGTGTTGCGACCCTGGGCCGCCGTGCCCATGCCATCGCCCTTCACCGTCTTTACCAGAATCACCGTCGGCCGCCCGCTGGACCGGGTGGCGCGCAGGAAGGCCGCGTGGACTTTCTTCGGATCCTGGCCACCGCGCTTGATGGTGCGCAGTTCGTCGTCACTGAGCGCGTTCATCATGCGCTCCAGCCGCTCGTCGCCCTGCACCCAGTGTTCGCGCTGGGCATCCCCCGGCAGGATGGAGTAGCGCTGGTAGTCGCCGTCCACACAGGCCTCCATCCGCGCGCGCAGGATGCCGTCGTGGTCCTGCGCCAGCAGGGCGTCCCAGCCGCTGCCCCAGATCACCTTGAGTACGTTCCAGTCGGCGCCGCGGAAGCTGCGCTCCAGTTCCTGGATGATCTTGCCGTTGCCGCGCACGGGGCCGTCGAGGCGCTGCAGGTTGCAGTTGATGACCAGCACCAGGTTGTCGAGCTGTTCCCGGGCGGCGATGCTGATGGTGCCGAGCACCTCCGGTTCATCCGCCTCGCCGTCGCCGATAAAGCACCACACGCGCCCGCCGTCATCCGACTTCAGGCCGCGGTTGTGCAGGTACTTGGCAAAGCGCGCCTGGTAGATTGCGGCGGGGGTGGACAGTCCCATGCTGGCGTTGGGCACCTGCCAGAACGTCGGCATCGACCGCGGGTGTGGATAGGAGCTGAGCCCGCCGCCCTCACCCAGCTCGCGGCGGAAGTTGTGCAGCTGCTGCTCACTGAGCCTGCCCTCGAGAAAGGCACGGGCGTAGATACCCGGCGCGGCGTGGGGCTGTGGCATTACAATATCACCGCCATAGCCATCGCCCCGGGCACGAAAGAAGTGATTGAAGCCGGTTTCCAGCATGGTCGCGGCGCTGGCGTAGGTGGCGATATGCCCTCCCACGCCGCCGCCCGCGTCCTGGGCCCGCAGGACCATGGCCATGGCGTTCCAGCGGATGATGTTCTCGATGCGTTTCTCGAGTTCGATATTGCCCGGATAGGCGGGCTGGTCGGATGGCGGAATGGTATTCACATAGGGGGTATTGAGCGTCGCCTCCGCGAGTACCACCCCCTTTGACAGCGCCTCATTCTGCAGGGCGCGCAGGATCTCGCGCACACCCTCGTCGCCGAACTCCGCCTGGATACCGGACAGTGCCTGCAGCCACTCCTGGCGGTCC
>JAWLGG010000198.1:0-5831 GCA_041685155.1 Chromatocurvus sp. | reverse complement strand
GATCATGCTCGACAGCCCCGGCGGAAAACTGGAAACCCTCGACCTCGATCCGCGCAACGCGCCCGCGCTGGAGCGGGCCGAGGCAAGGATCGCCTTCCATACGGACGACTGGGTGACGGACTCCCGCTACTTCCTTCGTTCCGCCGCGCTCGGCGTGCGCGCCGGGATGTCGCGCGAGACAGCCCTGCGGGCAATGACGCAGGCCGGCGCCGACATGCTCGATCTCGGCGACCGGGTCGGCTCACTCACCCCCGGCAAGGACGCGGATTTCGTGATCCTCTCCGGCGATCCGCTCAGCGTCTACACCCGCGTACTGGAGACCTGGGTGGAGGGCGAACGGCGTTTCGATCTCGACGACCCCGATGACCGACTCGTTGCCGAGGGTGGTTTCAACGCCCTCACCGACGACGATGGTGCCGGACACATCCACGGACAGGAGAAAACACGATGAACCGGTTTCTGACAAGCCTCCTTGCCGCGACCGCTCTCTGCGCCACCGGCATGGCGTCTGCGGGCGACATGGCCATTCGCGCCGACAGACTGCACACCGGCACGGGCGAGATCATCGAGGACGGCATCGTGATCATCAAGGACGGGCGCATCAGCGCCATCGGGGCCGCGGACAAGGTGCCGGTGCCGGATGGCATGGAGCCGGTCTTCGTTCCGGTCGCGACGCCAGGCCTGGTGGATGCGCGCAGCACCGTTGGTCTGTCGGGCGCCATGAACCAGCCCCATGACCAGGACCAGCTGGAGCGCTCTGCGGCGATACAGCCCGAGCTGCGCGCCATTGATGCCTACAATCCCCGGGAGGCCCTGGTCGAGTGGCTGCGCGAGCACGGCGTGACCACGGTACACACGGGCCATGGGCCCGGGGAAATCATTTCCGGCCAGACCCTGATTGCCAAGACCGTGGGAGACACGGTCGATACTGCGGTATTCGAACCCGCCTTCGCGCTGTCCGCCACGCTGGGCGACGGCACCACCGGGCACGACCGCGACTCGCCGGGCAACCGCTCCAAGGCCGTCGCCATGCTCCGAGAGCAGCTGATCAAGGCCCGCGACCATGCCCACAGGCGCGAGAACCCGCCGCAGGGCACGTCGGCGCCAGAGCGCGACCTCTCACTGGAACCCCTGGTCTCTGCGCTCGCCGGCGACATGCCGCTGGTTATTGAAGTGCACCGCCACAATGACATCATGACCGCACTGCGCCTGGCAGACGAATTCGGTTTCGACCTGATCCTCGCCGGTGCCGCCGACGCCCACCTGCTCATCGACGAGATCCGCGAGGCCGGTGTCCCGGTCATCCTTCACCCGACCATGGCGCGGGCCTGGGGCGGCAGCGACATGGCCAACTTCTCTTTCACCACGGCCGCGAGGCTGATTGAAGCCGGCATTCCCGTGGCGCTGCAGTCTGGGTACGAGAGCTATGTGCCAAAGACCCGGGTGGTGCTGTTCGAGGCAGGCGTGCTGCTCGGCTACGGGGTGACGCCTGCACAGGCACTGGATCTGGTGACCCTGGCCGCGGCGCGCATTCTCGGCATAGACGACCGCGTGGGATCGCTGGAAGTGGGCAAGGACGGTGATCTGGCGCTGTTCGACGGCGACCCGTTTGAGTACACCACGCACGTCATCGGCAGCGTGATCGAGGGGCGCCGGGTCAGCAATACCGTGCGCTGAGCCGGGTCAGCCCGCCTCATCGGCGGCGCTGCGAATGCGCGCCACCATGGCGCGCAGCCCGTTGCCGCGGGTCGGGGACAGGTGCTGCAGCAGGTCGAGCTGCTGGAAGTACTGCTCGACGTCGAAGTCGCGAATGGTCTGCGGGGTCTGGTGGTTGTAGGCCGCAAGCACGACACCCAGCAGGCCCTTGACGATGAAGGCATCACTGTCCACCGCGAAATGCAGGCAGCCGTCCTGCTCCCGGATATCCATCCACACCTGGCTCTGGCAGCCCTTGACCAGCCGATCCGCAGTGTGCAGCTCCTCCGGCATGGGCGGCAGTTCCTTGCCCAGGTCAATAATGTAGCGATAGCGGTCTTCCCAGCTGTCGAAGAAGCCCAGCGTGTCGACGATGTCGTCACTGCTGATGCTCTGGCCGAAGGGATTGTCCAGGGCGGGGTCGGTCATCAAAGGGCTCTCGCGATCAGAAAAACATGCCGGTTTCGAGCTGGGCTTCCTCGGACATCATGTCGCGGTGCCAGGGTGGATCGAACACCAGCTCCACACACACGTCACGGACGTGGGGCACCATACGCACCCGGTGCTCGACGTCACCCACCAGCACCGGCCCCATGCCGCAGCCCGGCGCGGTCAGGGTCATGGCAATGGCGACAGACCCCGATGCCTGGTCGATATCGACGCGATAGACCAGGCCAAGATTGACCAGGTCCACCGGGATTTCAGGGTCGTACACCGTGTGCAGGGCTTCCCACACCTGTTCCTCGCTGATGCTGCCATCCGCGGGCGGCGTGAATGACAGCTGCACCGGCTCCAGCCCGAGGGCATCCGCGTCGGTGCCGTCGACCCGCACCATGTTTCCGTTGTAGACCACGGTGTAGTTACCGCCCAGGGACTGTGTCAGCGTGACAAAGGCGTGGGCGGGGATGATGACCGGGTCGCCCACCGGCACGAGCCGGGCCGGACAGTCGCGGCGCGTGGTCAGTACCGTGCGTTCCTGCGCTGACATGGGCGCCTAACCGACGCTGAAGCTTTCACCGCAGCCGCACTCGGCGACCACGTTGGGGTTCTGGAACTTGAGTGTGCGGTTGATACCATCCCGGGTATAGTCGATTTTCGTGCCGCGCATGAAATCCACGGCATCGTGGTCCAGGTACAGGCACACGCCGTTGTCCAGCGCGACCTCGACGTCGCCGTCGCGGGCGCTGTCCACCTCTTCCATTACGTACTTGAAGCCTGTGCAGCCGCTTTCCTGCACGCTGATGCGAACCGCGGGCAGGCCATGGGCCGCAAGACTGTTGCGAAAGTGCTCTGCCGCCGCCGAGGTGACCGTCACCGGCTGCGACTGCATATCAAAGGTCTCTACTGTCATTTCACATCTCCCGGCGCTAGCCGAAAAGGGCCTGCGCCTTGTGGATGCCGGCGAACAGCCGCTCGACATCCTCCTCCGTGTTGTACATGGAAAACGATGCCCGCACCGTGCCCGGAACGCCCATGCGCTCCATCAGCGGCTGCGTACAATGGTGGCCCGTGCGCACCGCGATTCCCTGCTGATCCAGCAGCATGCCGATATCCGAGGGATGGCTACCCTGCATCACGAAGCTGAAAATGCCGGCGTTGTGCGCGGGACTGCCGACGCGCTGCAGGCCTTTTACCGCGTCCGCATGCGCCAGCGCCATGGCCAGCAGGCGATCCTCATGGGCCGCCGCGGCGACCCGGTCAATGCCGTCGAGGTAGTCGATGGCCGCCGCGAGGCCCACTGCCCCGGCGATGTGCGGCGTTCCCGCCTCGAACTTGAAGGGCAGCTGATTGTAGGTGGTGCCGGAAAAACTCACCGTCTCGATCATCTCGCCGCCGCCGAGAAAGGGCGGCATGGCCTCGAGCAGGGACTCCCGCCCCCAGAGCACGCCGATGCCCGTGGGGCCAAACAGCTTGTGCCCGGAAAACGTATAGAAGTCGCAATCCAGGGCCTGCACGTCGACGGCGAAGTGTCCCACCGCCTGGGCGCCATCCACCAGGACCAGCGCGCCGGCACTGTGCGCCATCTCCGTGATGCGCTGCACCGGGTTGATCGTGCCGAGGGCATTGGACACGTGGTTCACCGCCACCAGTTTGACGCGCTCATCGAGAAGGTCCTCATACGCGGCGAGGTCGATCTCCCCGGCGTCGCTGACCGGTATGGGCACCACCTCGGCGTCGCAGGCCGCTGCCGCCATCTGCCAGGGCACGATGTCGGCGTGGTGTTCGAGCCAGGGCGTCAGGATACGGTCCCCAGGGGCGAGTGTCTGCCTGGCCCAGCTGTAGGCCACCAGGTTGATGGCCTCCGTGGCCCCACGGGTCCAGATGACCTCCCGCGCGTCGCGACTGTTGATAAAGGCGGCCACCCGCTCCCGCGCCTGCTCAAAGCGATGCGTCGCCCGATCGGACAGGGTGTGGACACCGCGGTGCACGTTGGCGTTGTCCGTGCGGTAATAATCGGCAATGGCCTGTATCACTGACTCAGGTTTCTGCGTGGTTGCCGCATTGTCGAGGTAGACCAGCGGCTGACCGTTCACCTGTTGCTGCAGTATCGGAAAATCCGCGCGCACGGCATGGGCATCGAAAACGGGCGTGACGGCCTGCGCCTGTGCCGGGTTCATGCGTCCTCCTCCTGCATCGGCCCCGCACCCTCGCGGGAAAAACGCACCGCCAGCAGCTGCTGCAGGAATGCGCGCACCGCGTCGCTGCGCACGCCGTTTACCAGTTCGTTGACGAAGCCGAAGCTGAGCAGCACCTGTGCCTCGTCACGGGAAATGCCCCGGCTGCGCAGGTAGTGCACGCTCAGCTCATCCAGCTGCGCCACTGTGGCACCATGGGCACACTGCACGTCGTCGGCGTAGATTTCCAGCTCGGGTTTGGTGTTGATCTGTGCCTCGGCACTGGTCAGCAGGTTGCGGTTGTGCAGTATCGCGCTGGTCTTCTGCGCCTGCGGATGGATGTGGATGCGACCGTTGAACACCGCACTGGAGGCATCCGCCACCAGTCCGCGGAAGGTCTCGCTGGAGGTGCAACGGGGCATCGCGTGCTCCATGCAGGTGTGGTAATCGATATGCTCCTTGCCCCGCGGCAGATAGAGGCCGTTGACCTCGGCGTGCGCACCCTCGCCGGCGTGCTCGACAACAATGTCCACACGCTTGAGATCACTGCCAAGGCCCAGGTGAAAACTGTTCAGCGTGGAATCGCGATCCAGGCGCACGTGGGCACCGCCGATGTGCAGGGCCTGCCCGCTCTCCAGCTGCAGTCGGTAGTGATTCAGCGTGGCGCCATGCTGCAGTATGAATTCGGATACGCCGTTGGTGAAGCCCGCGGCCTCACCGTCAAGGGAGACAAAGGTCTCCACGACCGAGACGGCGCTGTTGTCTCCCGCCAGGACCAGCAGGCGCTGGTTGGTCGCGAAAGGCTGCGACTGCGGGGCCGTCAGCCAGACAATCTGCACGGGCGCGTGCACCGTTGCTCCGGATTCGACCTGCAGGAAAACACCGTCGCTGAGGGCGGCGCTGTTCAGCGTGGCAAACAGGTGACGATCCCGACCGACTACCGACCCCAGGTGCGACTGAATCAGCGCCGCCTGGTCGGCATCGGCATCGGCAAAACGCAGCAGCTGCAGGCCGGCCGCGGCCTCCGGTGAAGACAGCGCCGGGTCGTAGTGACCGTTGACGAACACCAGTCGGGCGCCGCCGCAGTCCGGTACCTGTGCCTCGAGCGCCGCAGCTTCCACCGACACCGCCTCGCCCGTGGTGAATTCGCGATCGATGGCGCTGACGTCGGTGTACTTCCACTGCTCTGTCTTGCGCGTCGGCAGGCTGGCGGATTCCCAGCGCTCGCGGGCATCGGCATGGCCGGCGGCGAGCCAGTCCGGGGCGGCCGCGCTGGCGGCGGCCAGGGGTTGTTGCATGAGCTTCGGCATCAGGCGACCTCGTCGTCCAGCCAGGCGTAGCCGTGTTCTTCCAGGTGCAGCGCCAGGGAGGCGTCACCGGAGCGCACAATGCGGCCGTCGGCCAGTACGTGCACGTAATCGGGCCGGATGAAGTTGAGCAGGCGCTGGTAGTGCGTTACCAGTACAAAGCTGCGCGTCTCGTTGCGCATGTTATTGACACCCTCGGCAACCACCTGCAGGG
>JAWLGG010000197.1:0-5851 GCA_041685155.1 Chromatocurvus sp. | reverse complement strand
GCCCACGGTCTCCAGCATGCGGGTAAATCCGCCTCCTGTATCGGAGCCCGTCAAGGCATCCAGCTGCCGTCTGAGCTGTGTCTCGGGGTCCACCAGGGCACCGCGGGGATTGATCTCCCGGTAGCGCTCCTCTATCGCAGCGCGCAGTGCCCGGTTGTCCTCGCTCAGGCGCAGATAGTCGGCCCAGGTCGCCGCGAGCTGCAGCACGACGGCAGCGGCGACCGCGGCGGCGGGCCAGCGCCACTGCAGTGCCCAGCGCTCCAGCGGCAGGCGCGGTGCGTAATCGCCCTGCAGCAGCGACGGCAGCGACTGCGTGCCGTCGAACAGCCACAGCGCCGCCGCCAGTCCGCCGCTGCGCCACTGCGCGCACGCGCACAGCTCCTCCGGCAGCGCGGCCAGTTCGCGGCTGCGATCCTGGCCATAGATCACGAGCACCCCGGGCGCGCCGGCGCTCGCCAGCAGCGCGGACAGGTAGACGGGCAGCAGTGCGGTTTCCAGTGCGGTACCGCTGCTCGCGTCCGTGCGCAGGATCACACGATCCCCATCAAACACGAGGCACCACTCACCGCTGCGCCAGGGCAGCAACAGGGGCTCGGGTGTCCAGCTTTCAATACGCGGCAGGTCCGCGAGCGCCTCCTGCCAGTGGCGCATCAGCGCGTGCGCGCACAGCATGACCGTGGCCTGATCCGCACCGCGCATGGCGTAGGCGACATGCACTGCGTCGATATCCTCGGCGACATCTTCCTCGACGATGAACGGCAGTGCCCTGGCGAGGTGCTTTTTCTCCTGCGGCGACACCGCCAGGGCGAGCAGCCTGACCTGCTCACCGGGCGGCGCGAACACCAGCCGCCCGCGCCGCGACGTCAGGGCCGCGCGCAGCTCGTCCCTGACCGCCGGATCGGCGAGCGGGCGCGCCGCGGTGTCGGCGCCGGGAGCGGTCCAGCACAGTTCGCCGCCCTCATAGCGCAGTACATTCAGGTTTTCATTCATGCTGTGGGTAGTTCCCCGACGTGTTGTTGAGAGCTGCTGCTGCATCGCGGGGGCGCCTCGCAGGGGCCACGATCACAGACTGCCGCTGGCACGGACGACGGGCCACACCTGCCGGTTGTCGCGATGCAGCACACTGTACAAGCGCTGCTCGCGACCGGCAATCTCGACGCGCGCTGACAGCAGAAACCAGCTCGAGGATTCGCCCAGCAGGGCCGCAAGCTCGCCGGTATCCACACCGGAAAACGCCGACGAGGCGAGCAGCTCCTCGACGTCGGCAAAGCCGACCTCCTCCCGTTCCTGCGCCAGACCCTGCGCCGCCGCCAGGGACAGCGGCTGCAGGGTGGCATCTCCGCCGAGCGCCTGCAGCAGCGTCACCGGCATGGTGTGAATGTTCATCGGCGCCGGAACCTGTGGCCATACGCTGACCAGCGGCTGCAGCTGTTCGAACAGTTCCGGTGTCACGTTGGCAATGGCGCGCAGTTCGCTGACGCTGGCAAGGGGGCGGTTGGCTGCCCGATAGGCCGGGGACTGCACGGCGTAATAGTCATCCTCCGCGCCGTACAGACGCGGCTCGCTGTCCGCATCCAGCCAGTCACCGATGGCATCGACGATGCGTGCCGCCTCTGCCAGGTCCACCTCCAGCGCCGCGAGAAGGCGGATGAAGAAGCGCTGCGACGGAGTATAGGGCAGCTGCCCATCCGGGCTGTCGCCGCTGGCCTGCGCCCGGAGGCTGTTGAGATTGAAGCGCCCCTGCAGATCCTCGACCTCCCCGAGCAGCCAGCCACCCTCGTCCAGTGCGTAGGGTGCGGAGGGCTGTGCCCAGATCTCGCGCAGGTCGTCCCGGGGCTGCTCGCGCTGCAGGTCGGTATCGTAATCGAGCTTCAGCGCCATGGCCGCAAGGGCCTCGGCACCGCGAAGGTAGGCGTGGGCCTGCTCGCCCAGCAGGACATTGGCGCCGCGCTGGTAGAACAGATCGAACTCGCGCTGCATCGCCACCAGCAGGGTTGCACACAGCGCAAACACCAGCAGCGCGACCACCAGCGCCACCCCGCCCTGGGGCCGCGGCCCGGGCTCAGTACGGGGGCAGCGCATACAGGCGCGTCAGCAGGCCGACATCGGCCAGATCCAGTCGCAGCTCGAGCGCTGCGGGGGGCGGCGTGATCCCGCCGGGCTGGCTCACGTCTGCCACCCAGGACGTGTCCCAGTCCCGGGTCTCGACCAGGGTGGCATTGCCGGCGCGGAGTGACGCGATATCACCGAGAAATCGCAGTTCTATCCCGTCGACGTCCTCCAGCAGGAGCACCCGTGCCGGCAGCGTGCCGCCGGCGCGATCGAGCACCGGATAGCGCAGGCGCCAGAGCGCGCCGTCCTCGAAGACGTAGGCCACTCTCTCCAGGCTGCTGCGAGCGTGACCGGCGCTGTTGTGCCAGCCCGCGCGGGTCAGCGTCAGGGGAAAGCGCGCCAGCCGGCCACCACTCAGTCCGGGCTGCTCCTGCCCGAATTCATCGCGCACCCCGCGGTCGACAAACTGGCGCAGGTCGCGGGAAATCAACGCCAGCGCGCGATTGATGGCGGCCGTGCGTCCGGCCACGGCGCGGGTGCTCTCGACGCCGCTGATCACCGCGGCGACACCGGCGTAGGCGGCCGCGGCCAAAAAGGCCGTGACCGCCAGCGCGATCAGCACTTCGACCAGCGTGAAGCCGCGCCTAGGGCGCATCGGGCACCCCCGCGGCGTCGGAGAAATCCGCTGACAGGTAGGCAACCCGGGAGATCAGGACCGCCTCCGGCTCGCCCTCGCGCAGGCCGACGCGAACCTCGACACGATAGAACTGCGGGACCTCCGTCTGCTCGCTCTCCAGCCACCAGAACCACTCGCGGTCAGCCAGTTCCACACTGCCCGTCTCGCTGCCCTGCAGCAGCTGCTGCCGCGAGGCGGCCAGCAGGCGGACCTCGCTCAGCTTGTTGGCGGCCACGAGGCTGGCCAGCGACTTGTCGCGCAGGTGCGCGGTGCCGTCGATGTGCTGATCCAGCGTGAACAGCAGGGCGGGGACCGACAGCGCGACGATGGCGAGGGCCACCATGACCTCGACCAGCGTGAACCCGGACGGGGTGGGTGGGCTAACTCTCATCCACCGGTCCCCTGGCGTTCTCGAGCGTAAAGCGACCGAGCAGATCCCAGCGCAGGCGCCAGAGCACATCGCCGCTGTCGCGGTCGCGAAAGACCAGCTCGCCGGGGGCCGTCTCGCCGCTGGCATAGAAGACGATCGGCGGTCCGTCGTCGGCGTCGCTATCCGCATCCAGCGCCACCGGGCGACCCTCGAGTGTCAGCTCGGGAGTGACACCGGCATCAAAGCGCTGCGACTCCCAGACATCCCGGGCCGTTTCCGGGCGACGCCAGCCCCCGGGCCAGCGCTCCAGCCACTGCGTGCGCCAGCCATCGGCCGCGCTCTCGCGCAGCAGGCGAACCCCGACGTCGCGCCCGCTGAACTGCGCCTCATCCAGGGCGTAGGCGCCGAGCCCCATCAGCCCGCGCACGGCGCTCTCGATCTCCCGGTCGCGACTACCGGAATTCAGGCCCAGGGTGGCCAGGGAGGTCATCAGCACCACGACGAACAGGACGACCAGCAGTTCGACCAGGCTGAAGGCGCGACTGTAGCCGGGCGCCACCGGTCACTCCCCGGTCGTCCAGTTGCCGATATCCGCATTCTGGCCGTCGCCGCCGGAAAGACCGTCGGCGCCCAGCGTGTAGATGTCCACCTCGCCGTTCTCCCCCGGGCTCAGGTACAGGTAGGCTCGGCCCCAGGGATCCTTCGGCACTTCCTCGAGGTAGCCACCGGCCTTGAAGTTGCGCGGCTCAGGTGCCAGCGAGCTGGGCTCCACCAGCGCCGCCAGGCCCTGCTCCGTGGTCGGGTAGGTGTAATTGTCGAGGCGATAGATCTTCAGCGCGGTCTCGATGGCCTTGAAATCGGCCTGAACTTTCTGCACCCGGGCGTCATCCGCACGGTTGAGCACGGTGGGCGCCACCACGCTTATCAGGAGCCCCATGATGACCAGAACGACCAGGATCTCCACCAGGGAAAAACCGTCGCTGCGATGCGGTACAACCAGTCGCTTACCCATGTCGTTACCTTACCATTGTGTTGAGATCGAAAATCGGCAGCAGGATGGCGAGGACAATCACCAGCACCATCCCGCCCATGAACACGACCATGAGCGGCTCGAACAGGCCCATGGCCGTGCCCAGTGTCATTTCCAGCTCGCGCTCCTGGTTGGTGGCGCTGCGCGACAGCATGGTCTCAAGCGCACCGCTGGATTCGCCGCTGGCTACCATGTGCACCATCATCGGCGGGAACATGCCGCTCTCGCCGAGTGCCCGGCTCAGGCTGGCGCCCTCCTGCACCCGCTCTGCCACCTGCTGGCTCTCCTCGCGCAGGATCAGATTGACCAGCACCTGGCCGGCAATGCGCAGGGAGTCCAGCAGCGGCACGCCACTGGCCATGAGGATGCTGAGGGTCGAGGCGAAGCGCGCGGTGTCCATGGAAATCAGCAGCCGGGACAGCCCCGGCACTCGCAGCAGCACGGCGTGCCAGCGCCGGCGACGGGACGGCTCCTGCAGGGCGCGGCGCAGTAGCAGCACCACCGCCACCGCGCCGATCAGCAGCCAGCCGATGGACTCGCGGAAGAAATCACTGGTGGCGATAAGCCCCCGGGTCAGCAGCGGCAGCTCGCGGCTGCTGTGCGCAAAGATACCGATCAGTTCGGGGACGACGAAGACCATGAGCGCGATCACCACCGCCAGCGCCACGCCGAGCAGGATGAACGGGTAGATCATCGCCATCCTGAGCTTCTGCGCCGTATAGCGGCGCTGCTCGGAATAGTCCGCCAGCTGCTCGAGCACCGGCCCGAGGAAACCGGCGTGTTCGCCGGCGCTGACCATGGCGCGGTACATTTCATTGAACACCTGGGGGAACTCGCCCAGCGCGTAGGCCAGTGTGTGGCCCTCGGACACCCGCGAGCGCACCTGCAGCAGCAGGCCCTTGGTGGACGCCTTGCGACTCTGCTCCGCCGCCGCCTGCAGGCAGTCCGCCAGCGGCAGACCGGATTCCACCAGGGTGGCGAGCTGGCGCGTCAGCAGGGCCATGTCGCCGGCCCCGACCCGCGGGCGCAGCAACTTTGAACGCCAGTCGCCGGCCAGGCTGATGCCCGCACGATTGGCTGTCGCCACCTCGACCGGGCGCAGGCGCTGCTGGCGCAGATGCGCGCGCACGGCGCGCTCGGAATCGCCCTCCAGCACCCCGCGGACCAGGCGGCCCTCGGTATTCAGCGCCTGGTAGCGATACGCGGTCATCGACTACCCCAATGAGGTGACACGCATCACCTCTTCCAGGCTGGTCTGCCCGCCCAGGACCCGGGCGCGGCCGTCTTCGTGGATGCCCGCATGCTGCTGCCGCGCCTCCCGCAGCATGTCCTGCTCGCCGGCGCCCTCGTGGATCATGCCGCGCAGGCGGTCGCGGATCTCGATCAGCTCGTAGATACCGGCGCGGCCGCGGTAGCCGCTGTGATTGCAGGTATCGCAGCCCACGGGATGGTACAGCTCGACCGCCCCGGCATCGTCTGCCAGGCCCAGCAGCGCGCGCTCGGCGGCGGTGGCCGGTGCCGCGCGCCGGCAGTGCGGACAGAGCACCCGCACCAGGCGCTGGGCCATGACGCCGATCAGGCTGGAGGACAGCAGAAAGGGCTCGATACCCATGTCCTGCAGCCGCGTCACGGCGCCGATGGCGGTATTGGTGTGCAGGGTGGAGAGCACGAGATGTCCCGTCAGCGAGGCCTGCACGGCGATTTCCGCGGTTTCCAGATCGCG
>JAWLGG010000196.1:0-5879 GCA_041685155.1 Chromatocurvus sp. | reverse complement strand
CACCGCGATGAGCAGGGCGCCTATGTCGGGGTGATACGTCCCAGCGCGGAATCCCAGCTCGAGACGCAGATGGCGCGGCAGGCAGCGGGCGAGGATTTCGTGCCGAAGCGCACTATTGCGGTGGTCATCAGGGACTTCGAGCAGGAAGCCTGCTTCATCCTCCTGATCTGGGCACTGTCGATCATGGCCTACAAAGCGCGGCAGACGGCACAGGAGCAGTCGATGCTGGACCGCGACCTGGTCGACATTCCCGAAGGCACCAGTGTGCTGCCCGCTGATGCCAGGGAGTACAGCCGTGCGCTGGAAGACCTCCCGCAGCAGCAACAGGACTTCCTGCTGCCGCGCACGCTGCTGGCGGCACTGCAGCGCTTTGCGACCACGGGCAGCATTCAGGCGGTATCCGACACCATCAAGGAATCCTGCGAGGTGGAGTCCGATCGCCTCGATTCCGAGCTGTCCATGGTCCGCTACATCGCCTGGGCGATTCCCTCCATTGGCTTTATCGGCACGGTCCGGGGTATCGGCGACGCACTCGGGCAGGCCTACAAGGCGGTCGAGGGCGACATCTCCGGCGTTACCGTCAGTCTCGGCGTGGCCTTCAACAGCACCTTCGTCGCCCTGGTCCTCAGCATCATCATCATGTTCTGCCTGCACCAGCTGCAGCAGGCGCAGGAGCGACTGGTGCTTGATAGCCAGCGCTACGCTGACAAGCGGCTGCTGCGCTTCCTGGTTGCCCAGCACTGATGGCCGCCGCACTTCTCGACATCCTCGACAGCGATCTCTGCCTGCACCACGATGGCAGGCAGGTCTGCAGTCCCGGCTATGCGCTGCTCGAGGGCGACGACTACCGCTTCGGCGATACCGCCCGCGGCAGCGCCCGGCGCCAGCCACGCTACATCAACACTCGCTTCTGGTGGCAGCTGGGCACACAGCCGCTGCAGCCGGCACTGGGGCCGGCCAGGCACACCGCCGACCTGGTCCATGCCCACCTGCTCGAGGTGCACCGGGCCGCCGGGGAGCCCGATGACGTGGTCCTTGCAGTCCCCGACAGCTTCGGACGTGAGCAGCTGGCACTGCTGCTTGGCATCGCGCAGACCTGCCCGTTCCGCGTTGTCGGCCTGGTCAACCGCAGTGTTCTCGCCGCCGAGGCGCACAGCGACGCCGGGAACCTGTTCCACCTCGAACTGCAGCTGCACCAGGCGCTGCTGACACAGCTCGCGGTCACGGACGGCCAGGTGCGACTGCTGCGCAGCCACGCGCTCCCGGGCGCCGGTCTGCTGGCGCTGCAGGAGGCGATTGTCGAGCGGGTCGCACGCTCTTTCATTCACAACACGCGCTTTGACCGACGCCGCAAGGCGGACACGGAGCAGACCCTGTATGACGGCCTGTTCAGCTCTCTCGCCGCGCTGCAGACAGCGCCGGAGACACAGGTCGACATCAACGGTTACAGCACCCGCATAAGCGTCGAGGAGCTGGCCTCCGTGGCCGACCGCCTGCACGATGCCGTGCTGCAGGAGGCCCGCGGCGTGCCCGGGCACACTCTGCTACTGGATCCACTGGCCGGTCTGGTTCCTGGCTTGAGCACGCGCTTCAGCCAGCCCCGCACGGTCAACAGAAGCGATCTGCCCGAAGCAATGGCGCGGCACACTGACCTCATACTGCAGCCGCCGGATGACCTGCATCTACTGAAGGGACTGCCCGCCGCCTCGACGCCGCGCAAGGAGGCACCGGCAAGAGCCCCCGCTGCACCCGCGCATCGCGCCGCGCGACCGCCAACGCACGTGCTTCAGGATGCGCAGGCCCGATCGCTAGGCCAGAACACGCCCCTGACCGACGCCTGTCATATCCACCGGCTAGGCAGCGACTGCTGGGTGATAAAGGGCGACGCCGGCGTCCGGGTGAATGGCGCCACCTACAACGACGAGCCCCTCGAGACAGGCGACGAGATCCGCATCGGCGACCGGTCCTGGCTGCTCATCGAGGTCGGGGACTGATGCCCCGGGGACAGTAGCCGCAGCATGGCCAGACGCAAGCGCAGCTTCACCGCGTTCAACCTCAGCTTTCTGGACATCATGTCCTGCGGCTTTGGCGCCGTGGTTCTCGTGTTCCTGATCATCGATCACTCCATCGAGGAGGAGACCCGCGACCTGAACCGCGACCTGCTCTCCGAGGTCGACCTGCTGGAAGAGGACATCCGCGACGGCGAGGCAGGGCTGGTCAAACTGCGCAATGACCTTGGTGAGACCGACGCGGAAATCGTCGAGGCCCGGGGGCGCGCGACACGCGTCACGGAGGAGCTGGACCGCTACGAGGCACTGATCGCCACAACAAAGGATGATGGCTTTACCGATAGTGCCGCCGTAGAGGAGCTCAAGGCCGAGGTGCAGTCGCTGGAGGAGGAGGTCAGGAAACTGCGCGAGGCCTCCGAGTCGGAAAGCGGCAGGAGTGCCAGGGATTTTACCGGCGACGGCAAGCGACAGTACCTTACCGGTCTCAACCTGGGCGGCCAGCGTATCGCCATACTCGTGGACACCTCCGCCAGCATGCTCGATGAGCGCCTGGTGAACATCATCCGTCTGCGCAACATGGGCGAGAAGGTGCAGCGGGAGGCGGGAAAATGGGTGAGAACCCTGAAGACCGTGGACTGGCTGACCGCCCAGCTACCCATCGGCAGCGACTACCAGCTGATTACCTTCAATACCGAGGCGCGCCCGGTGCTCCCCGACACCCAGGGTCAGTGGCTGGAAGTCGCCAACCAGGAGCAGCTGGACGCCGCGTCCACTGCACTGCGCGAGATTCTCCCCGGGGGCGGCACCAGCCTGCTGAATGCTTTTACCGCACTGCAGCGCATGTCGCCTGCGCCGGACAACATCTTCCTGATTACCGATGGCCTGCCAACCCAGGGCGCCAACCCGCCCCGGGGCAGCACGGTGAGCGGGCGCGACCGGCAGCGCCTGTATCGGGAGGCGATACGCAGCCTTCCGGGCAATATTCCGGTTAATATTATACTTTTCCCCATGGAGGGTGATCCGATGGCCGCCTCGGAATTCTGGCAGCTGGCACAGGCCACCCGCGGCAGCTTCATGAGCCCGTCGAGGGACTGGCCTTGACATCCGTGTCCCCGACGCCCAAGGGAGCAACCTGAGGCAGCGACATGCGCAAGCGACGCGAAACAGCCGAGTTCTCACTGTCATTTCTGGACGTGATCTGCTGTGGCTTCGGCGCCGTGATCCTGCTGCTCATGATCACCAAGACCGTGCAGCCGCAGATCATCGAGGCCTCCACCGAGAAGCTCGAGGGCCGCATCGCAAAACTGCAGGACGAGTTGTTTGAGCTGCGCGGTGAAACCACAATCCTGAATCGGGACCTGAAGGCACGGCGCGAGCAGCTGTCTGAGTACGAGGAGCGCATTGCCCGCCTGACCGGCGCGCTGGCGAGCGCGAAGTCGCGCTACGACAGCCTGCAGGTGGAGGACACCAGCAACGAGGTCATTGTCGACCAGCTGGCGATCGCGCGGCAGTCCCTGACCAGTGAAATGGAGCGCCTGCTGGCGGGCCAGGAGATCACCAACCAGCTGATCGGCGGCATACCCGTCGACAGCGAGTACCTGATCTTTGTCATCGACACCTCGGGGTCGATGTTTTCCTATGCCTGGCAGCGCATGATGAACGAGATGGAGTCGATTCTCAGCATCTACCCCAATGTGAAGGGTGTGCAGATACTCAATGACATGGGCAACTACATGTTCAGCCGCTACCGGGGCCAGTGGATACCGGATACCCCGGGCCGGCGCACGGCCATCATGCAGAACCTGCGCAACTGGAACGTGTTCAGCAACTCCAGCCCGGTGGAGGGCATCAACCAGGCCATACGCACCTTCTACGACGAAAACAAGAAGATCAGTGTGTACGTGTTCGGTGACGACTTCACCGGCAACTCCATCACCGAGGTGCTCAACGTGGTGGACCGGATGAACGCCAGGGACAGCAGCGGCCAGCGACGGGTGCGCATCCACGCGGTGGGCTTCCCCGTACTGTATCAGCAGGCGCCCGCACAGCAGGGCTCCGTGCATCGCTTTGCGGCACTCATGCGTGAACTGACTTACCGGAACGGAGGCACCTTTGTCGGACTCAATGACTTCAGACCCTAGGCGACGCCGGAGGCACAGCATCCGGGGCTGGCTGAGCGCAGCCATCCTGCTGTTGCTGGCTGCCTGCGGTGCCAAGGAAGTGGTTGTGCAGGGCAATTTCCCACAGCCCCTGATGAGCAAGCAGCCCCTGACACTCGGTGTGTTCTATCCCGAGGAGTTCCGCAATCACGAGTTTTTCGATGAAGCCAAGGGCCGTGCCGACTCCGATTGGCTGGTGAAGACAGGCGACGCCCAGGTCGCCATGTGGAACACCCTGTTCGATGGTATGTTCGAGCGCTTCATCCTCCTCGAGGACGCCCCCGGTGACGGTCAGGAGCTGACCGGGGTAGACGCTGTCCTGATACCCCGGGTCGACGAGCTGCAGTACGCCATACCGACCCACACCAACATCAAGGTCTACGAGATCTGGATGCGCTATGCCTTTGAGCTGAACATGCCCGACGGTGAGTCGATCGCGGAATGGACCATGACCGCCTATGGCAAGACACCCACGGCCTTCCTGCAGTCAGACGAGGCTGCGGTGAACCTGGCTGCCGTCGTGGCCCTGCGCGATGCCGGTGCCCATTTTGCCACCCTGTTCCCGAATGTGCCCGACGTGGCCAGCTGGCTGCAGTCGCGCAACCGGAATGTCGCCGCGGAGACCGGACCATGAGCAACCGCCTGTTACCCACAAGCTTCCTTGCTGCCGCGGCAGGATTGCTGGGTGGCTGCGTTACTTCGAATGTCGATGAAATGGTCTTCAATGCGCCTACGGTCGAGAGCATGGAGGACGCCTCGGTGGTGATTCTCGGCCGCCGCCACGCGAGCGACTATGAAACCGAACCGGACTTCATCGGCTGCGTCGGCGACCACATCCGTCGCGGCGACCCGAGCATAGAGGTCATTGACGAACTGGAATTCCTCAATGCCCTCTATCCCTGGTTCGAGCCGCGCACCGCGCCGCTCCGCCCGGCAGATATCGACCGCCTGCTGCTGCAGCCACCGGTGGCCGACAAGCTTGCTTCCCTGAAGACCGAGTACATGATCTGGATTGATGGCAGTACCGTGCAGACCAACTCTTCGGGCTCAATGAGCTGCGGCGTCGGCCCGGGGGGCGCAGGGTGCTTCGGCTTCGGCACCTGGGGCAACGACTCCGACTACGAGGCGACCATCTGGGACTTTACCGACAAGGCCGAGGTAGGCCGTGTCAGCACGTCGACCAGCGGCCAGTCCTACATGCCGGCGGTAGTCGTGCCGATCCCGATCATCGCCCCGGTCAAGGGCACGGCCTGCGATGGCCTCGGCGATCAGCTACTGCAGTTCCTGTCCAGCGGGTACTGATATGACGTCACGCCTCACAGCACTCATCCTCGTCGCTGCAGGCCTGTTGTTGCACCAGGGCTGCGCGGTCAACCCGGCCACCGGCGGCGCCAACATGGTGGTCTCCTCCCGGGCCGGCGAAATCGAGCAGGGCCGGGAGATGCACGAGGAAATGATGGCCAAGGGCGCCGCCTACGACGATCCGGAGCTGCAGGACTACGTGAATCGCATCGGCCAGAGCCTGGCGAAGCACAGCGACATGCCGGATATAGAGTGGACGTTCACGGTCATTGACGCACCGGATCTGAATGCCTTTGCCCTCCCCGGCGGTTTCATCTACGTCAACCGCGGGCTGCTGGCCTACCTCGACAGCGAGGCCCAGCTCGCGGGCGTCATCGGGCACGAGATCGCCCACGTCACCGCCCGTCAT
>JAWLGG010000195.1:0-5880 GCA_041685155.1 Chromatocurvus sp. | reverse complement strand
GACGCCGCACACCTCGATGAGGCACTGGATCGCTTCGCCCAGTTCTTTATTGCCCCGAACTTCGACGCCGGCTATGTGGAGCGCGAGAAGAACGCCGTGGAAGCGGAATACCAGATGGGCCTGAAGAGCGACAGCCGGCGCGGCCTGGACGTCCTTCAGGAGGTCATGAACCCGCGCCATCCCTTCAGCCAATTCTCCGTAGGCAGCCTGGAGACACTGGCCGATCGGCCGGGTGCGACCGTGCGCGAAGACCTTCTCACGTTCGATCGCAAGCACTATTCGGCCAATGCCATGCGACTGGTCGTGATGGGCGCGGAACCGCTGGATGAGCTCGAGGCGATGGTGGCGAAGCGCTTCGTGCAGGTGCCGAATCACGATTATGACGCGAAGAACATTGACGCACCGCTGTTCGATCCCGAACAGCTGCCCATGCTGGTGACAGTGCAGCCGCAGGCGGTGGCGCGGCAGCTGCAGGTCAATTTTGCCCTGCCCGAGTATCGCCGCGAGTACACCAGCAAACCCATGTCCTACCTCGGCAACCTCATCGGTCACGAGGGCGAGGGCAGCGTTCTGGCGCTGCTCAAGACCGAGGGCCTGGCGGATGGCCTGGGCGCGGGCGGTGGCCTGGACTGGCGCGGTGGCTCCATGTTCAGCATATCGGTCTCCCTGACGGACAAGGGCGTCGAGGAGTACGAGCGCATTCTGCAGGTTCTCTTTGCCTATCTCGGGATGCTGCGTGAGGAAGGACCGAAAGAGTGGCTGTTCGACGAGCAGTCGCGGCTGGCGGATCTGAGCTTCCGCTTCCGCGAGCAGGGCGCTCCGATAGGCTACGTCAGCTCACTTTCGAGTGGCATGCATTATTACGATCCTCAGGATGTCCTTGTCGGACCCTATCTCATGGCGCAATACCGCCCCGGTCTCATCCGGGAGGCACTGGCCGCCATGCGGCCTGAGCGGGCGCAGGTGACCCTGACGGCGCCGGGTGTGCCCACGGATCGCACGAGCGCTAAATACGAGGTGCCTTACAGCGTCAGTACGCTGACCGAAGGCGAGCTTGCCGACTGGCGCCCGGCGAAGCGCCTCGATGAGCTGCACCTGCCCGCCGCCAACGCCTTCATTGCCGAGAATGTCTCACTCCTGCCGCTGGCCGAGGGCAATCCGGCGCTTCCCGAACTGCGACATGAATCTGAACGCCAGCGGATCTGGTACCGCCAGTCCGAGGAGTTCCGCGTGCCGCGGGGAGCCCTTTACATCAACTTCCGTTCGCCGGCAGTGGGCGAATCGGCGGCGCAGACGGCGGCCGCGGTGCTGTATACCAATCTTCTCAGCGATCGCGTCAATACGTTTACCTACCCGGCGGCGCTGGCGGGCCTCAACTTCTCCATCTACAAGCATGCGCAGGGCATCAGCATGCGCATCAGCGGCTACAACGACAAGCAGCTGACTTTGCTGTCGCGCCTGCTCGATGTCGTGGCAAAGCCCGGATTCACACAGGACCGCTTCGACAACGTGCGCGCCGACCTGGTGCGCTCGCTCGAGAACGCCGTCGCCAAGCGCCCGTCCAGCCAGGTCCTGGACGACCTGCGCGAGGCTCTGCAGTATGGCGAGCACGGCGAACAGGCCCTGATTGACGAGCTGCAGGCACTGGATCTGGCGGGCCTGTCGAGCTATGCCGACGTCTTCTGGCGCGACGCACAGGCGGAGGCACTGTTGCATGGAAACTACCCGCCGTCCGCCGTGGATTCGCTGTCCGGGCGACTGGCCAGTCGCCTGCCCGAGGGGCCCGCGCCGGAGATGCCGCCGCTGCGCGTACTCAAGCTCGCCGCCGACGAGGGCGTCCGTTTCGTGACCGATGTGCCGCATGCCGACAGCGTGGTGGCGTGGTACCTCCAGGGTGCGGCGGATGGCGTTGAGGACCGCGCTGCGACTGCCCTGACGGCCCAGGCGATGCGCTCCGGTTTTTTCCAGCAGCTGCGTACAGAGCAGCAGCTCGGCTATGTGGTGAGCGCCTTTTCCTGGCCGCAGCACGAGGTGCCGGGGCTGGTCATGCTGGTGCAGTCGCCGGGCCATTCATCGGCGCACGTGGCTGACGCCATGCGTGACTTCATGGAAAAGCTCGAGGCCGACGTCGACGAGGCGGCGTTCCTGCGTCACCGGCGGTCGCTGGTGAACGATATCCTGGAGCCGGACAAGAACCTGCTCGAGCGCGCGGAGTTCTACTGGCAGTCCATTGCCCGCAAGCAGTGGGCCTTTGATCGGCGCCAGAGGCTGGCCGATGCAGTCGAGGGCATGACACGGGATGACTGGCTCGCCTACTATCGCGAGCACTTCCTGGAGCATCAGCACTCGCTGCTGGTGGTGGCTCCCGGGGAACAGGGAGCCGTTCCCGGGGAGCCAGCACGGAAAGTCGGTTCCGCGGCCGGGATCAAGGCGGATCACGCGGTTTACACGGTGGAGTAAAGGTTAAAGTTCCGTAGTGGAACTGATCTGTAAGCGGCTGCGGTTTTATTGTAGACTCATGAGAATTCGACCCGTTGCGCGTGGCGAGAGCCGCGCACGACGCGACGTTCAGCGCATACTCGTTCCACTATAGAATGAAATGCGGATCCACTCATCGCCGGAGCCGGATGACCTCATGCTTGAAGATAATGATCCCCAGGAAACCCGCGAGTGGCTCGACGCCCTCGACGCCGTCGTCAAAAATGCCGGTGAGGAGCGTGCCACCTACCTCATGGATGAACTGTCGAAGCGGGCCTTTGCCGATGGCATCCGTCTGCCCGCCGCGATCACGACGCCGTTTCGCAATACCATCTCACCGGCAGAGCAGAAGCAGATGCCCGGCGATCTGTTCATGGAGCGCCGCATTCGCTCCCTGGTGCGCTGGAACGCACTGGCCATGGTCATGCGGGCGAACGACAACGACGAGGGTCTCGGTGGTCACATCTCGAGCTTTTCGTCCAGCGCCACCCTGTACGACGTGGGCTGTAACTATTTCTTCCGCGGCAGCGACGGCGATCACCCCGGTGATCTGGTCTTCTACCAGGGCCACAGTGCGCCGGGCATGTATGCGCGCTCCTATCTCGAGGGCCGACTGAACGAAGAGCAACTGGACAATTTCCGCCGCGAGGTCGGCGGCAACGGTCTTTCTTCCTACCCCCACCCCTGGCTGATGCCGGACTACTGGCAGTTTCCCACGGTGTCCATGGGGCTGGGCCCCATCCAGGCCATCTATCAGGCGCGGGTCATGAAGTATCAGACCGATCGCGGCCTGGTGGAGCACGGCGACCGCAACGTCTGGTGTTTCCTGGGCGATGGCGAGTGCGATGAGCCGGAATCGCTGGGTGCCATTTCCCTGGCAGGTCGCGAGAAGCTCGGCAACCTGATCTTCGTCGTCAACTGCAACCTGCAGCGGCTGGACGGACCGGTACGCGGCAACGGCAAGATCATCCAGGAACTCGAGGGTGTGTTCCGCGGGGCAGGCTGGGATGTGCTCAAGGTGGTATGGGGACGCAAGTGGGACCCCCTGCTCGAGCGCGATGAAAAGGGCCTGCTGCAGAAGCGCATGGACGAGGTCTGTGACGGCGAGCTGCAGAACTACAAGTACAACGGTGGCGCCTACACGCGGGAGCATTTCTTTGGCAAATACCCCGAACTGCTGGAGATGGTCTCCGACCTGTCCGACGACGACATCATGTACCTCAATCGCGGCGGCCATGATCCGTACAAGGTGTATGCGGCCTACGCCGAGGCGGCGGCCCAGTACGAGCGGCCGACGGTGGTGCTGGCGCTCACCGTGAAGGGTTATGGCACCGGTGAGTCGGGGGAGGCAAACAACGAGACGCACTCGCTGAAAAAGCTCGATCTGGAGAGCTTGAAGGCCTTCCGCGACCGCTTCGCCATTCCGATCAGCGATTCGGAGTTGTCCAACGTGCCGTACTACCGTCCGGCGCCCGACGCGCCGGAGATGAAGTACCTGCGCGAGCGGCGCGAGGCACTGGGCGGGTTTATTCCCGTGCGCCGGCATGCCGACAACCCGCTGGATGTCCCCGCCCTCGATGCCTTCAAGGCGCAGCTCAAGGGCAGCGGCGAGCGCGAGGCCTCCACTACCATGGGCTTTGTCCGGCTCCTGTCCACGCTGACCAAGGACAAGGCCATTGGCACGCGCGTGGTGCCCATCGTCCCCGACGAGGCGCGCACCTTCGGCATGGAGGGCATGTTCCGCCAGCTGGGCATCTACTCCTCGGTGGGGCAGCGCTACACGCCCCAGGATGCCGGCCAGATCATGTTCTACAAGGAAGACATCAAGGGGCAGATACTGCAGGAAGGAATCAATGAAGCCGGTGCCTTCTCGGCCTGGCTGGCGGCGGCGACCTCCTACAGCACCAGCAATTTCCCCATGGTGCCGTTCTATATTTTTTATTCCATGTTCGGTTTCCAGCGCATCGGCGACCGGGCCAGGGCTGCCCGTGACAGCCAGGCCAGGGGCTTCCTGATCGGCGCGACCTCCGGTCGCACAACGTTGAACGGCGAGGGCCTGCAGCACCAGGACGGGCAGAGCCACCTGCTGGCCAGCGCGATTCCCAACTGCATCAGCTATGACCCGACCTACGCCTACGAGCTCGCGGTGATTATCCAGGACGGCCTGCGCCGCATGTTCCGGGAATGCGAGAACAAGTTCTACTACATCACCACGATGAACGAGAACTACCCGCAGCCCGAGATGCCCAAGGGCGTCGAGGAGGGCATCGTGCGCGGTATGTACAGCCTGCGCCGGGCGACCCGCAGCGACGGCCCCTGCGTGCAGCTGATGGGCTCGGGCGCCATTCTGCGTGAAGTGGAGGCGGCGGCGGAGATCCTGGCGAAAGACTATGACGTGAGCTCCGATATCTGGAGCGTGACCAGCGTCAACGAACTGTTCCGCGAGGGCCGCTCGGTGCGGCGCTGGAACATGCTGCACCCGGAGGAGACGCCGCGCGAGCCCTACGTGACGAGCCTGCTTGCGGGGGGCCGCGGCCCGGCGGTTATGGCAACAGACTACATTGCGGCCTACTCCGAGCAGCTACGCTCCTTCATTCCGGCGCGTTTTGTGGTGCTGGGTACGGATGGCTTTGGGCGCAGCGACACCCGCGCCAAGCTGCGACAGTTCTTCGAGGTCAGTCGTGAGTTCGTCGTCCTGGCTGCGCTGTCCGCACTGGTCGAGGAGGGCAGCATAGAGCGGGATGTCCTGCTCACGGCGCGCCGCAATCTCGGCATCGACCCGGACAAGGTCGATCCGATGCTGGCCTAGTGGGCCACAAGGCGACGGATGGTCGGCGATGACAGGGCCGGCGCAACGCAGACAATAACGAGGACTGACAGGTGGCAAAAGAGACAGTACGGGTGCCGGATATCGGCGGCGCGGAAGCAGCGGAGGTCGTGGAGCTGCTGGTCGCCCCCGGCGATACGATTGCGGTGGACGACGGCCTGATTGTGCTGGAGTCCGACAAGGCGTCCATGGAGATTCCCTCGACCGTCGCCGGCAAGGTGCTGGAGGTGCTGGTCAAGGAGGGCGACGAACTCGCCGAGGGCGCTGACGTTGCCCTGATCGAGACCGCGGACGACGATACGGCGGGTGATGGTGCCGACGAGAACGACGAGAACGACGAGGACGACGGCGAGACCGAGGGCCCTGGTCACGCTGCCGGGAAGGGCAGTGGTGCTGTGGGCGATGCCGCGGCTGCGGAGGATTCCAGCAGTGATGGCGCCACTGGTGATAGCGCCAGCGCTTCGGCGGCGGATTCGGGTGGCGCTGAGACGGGCTCATCCCCGTCGGAAAAGGATGCCGCTGGCAGCGCCACAGAGCGGACAACCGTGCGCGTACCCGACATCGGCGGCGCCGAG
>JAWLGG010000194.1:0-5909 GCA_041685155.1 Chromatocurvus sp. | reverse complement strand
CCGACCCCGGTGGCGCCGATGAAGGACCGCGACCTGTTCGACTTCCTGGGATTCGACTGATGAACGCCGATACCTACAAGGCGCGCCGCTCGGAGATCGAGACCTATTTTGACCGCACCGCGGCCGATGCCTGGTCCCGACTGACATCCGATGCCCCGGTCAGCCGCATCCGCCAGACCGTGCGCGCCGGGCGTGACGAGATGCGCAGCACGCTGCTCAGCTGGCTGCCAGAGGATCTTCGCGGCCAGCGCGTGCTCGACGCAGGCTGCGGTACCGGGGCTCTGTCTGTCGAAGCGGCCCGACGCGGCGCGCAGGTGGTTGCCATTGACCTGTCGCCGACGCTGATCGAGCTGGCTCGCGAACGGGTGCCGGCAGAGATGGGGAATGGCAGCATCGACTTCCGGGTCGGCGACATGTCGGAAGTCGATCTGAACGATTTCGATCACGCTGTGGCGATGGATTCTGTCATTCACTACAACGCGCACGACGCGGTGAACGTGCTCGGCCAGCTGGCGGCAAGGGTGTCCGGCAGCATTCTGTTCACCTTCGCGCCGCGCACGCCGCTACTGTCCGTCATGCACGCGGCAGGTTCAGTGTTCCCGCGCGGTGACCGCGCGCCTTCCATCGAACCGATCGGGGAGGAAAAACTGTTCCGGCAACTGGACACGGCGGCGTCACTCACGCAGTGGCAGCGCGGCCGTAATCATCGGGTCAAAAGCGGTTTCTACACGTCCCAGGCGTGTGAGCTGCGACGACGGTAGGACGTCAGGATGAAGCGCTCGGTAGCATTTACACAGGCCTTCATGTCGCGTCTGAGCACGCGCTGGATGCCCTTTGCGGACGCGGCCACAGAGGAGCTGCCTATCGGGCGACTGCTGCGTCTGTCCCTGTTCCAGATTTCCGTGGGCATGGCTTTCGTGCTCCTGAACGGCACCCTGAACCGGGTGCTGGTACTCGAGCTCGGCCAGGCCGCCTGGCTGGTCTCCCTCATGGTCTCGCTGCCGCTGCTGTTCGCTCCGCTACGCGCACTGATCGGCTTTCGCAGCGACCACCACCGCTCGGCGCTGGGCTGGCGCCGCGTCCCCTACATCTGGCTGGGCACACTGGCGCAGTTTGGTGGCCTGGCCATCATGCCCTTCGCCCTCCTGGTACTGGCCGAACCCTTCAACGGCCCCACCATGGTCGGTCCCGCGGCCGCCGCCCTCGCTTTCCTGCTGGTCGGCGCCGGCATGCACACCACCCAGACGGCGGGGCTGGCCCTCGCGACCGACCTGGGCACGGAGAAGACCCGGCCGCGCGTTGTCGCGATGATGTACGTGATGCTGCTGGTCGGCATGATCGGCAGTTCCTTCCTGTTCGCCCTCCTCCTGGCGGACTTCAGTCAGCTGCGACTGATACAGGTCATACAGGGTGCCGCGGCAGTCACCGCACTGCTCAACATCATTGCGCTGTGGAAGCAGGAACCGCGCAACCCCGCACGCAATCGGGACAAGCCGCGGCCGCCCTTTTCCGAAGCCTGGGCGCAATTCCGGGAACAGGGCCGCACAATGCGCCTGCTGCTGGCGGTCGGGCTGGGCAGCGCCGGCTTCAGCATGCAGGACATCCTGCTCGAACCCTACGGCGGCGAGGTGCTCGGCTTGTCGGTCAGCGCCACCACCGGGCTCACGGCGATTTTTGCCCTCGGCATGCTCGGCGCATTCATTATTGCATCGCGCCAGCTTAGCCAGGGCGCGGACCCGGTGCGCCTGTCAGCCTATGGCGCTGTCGCCGGTATATTTGCCTTTTCCGCCGTTATCATGTCAGCACCCCTGGAATCCGCAACGCTGTTCCGCAGCGGCACGCTGGTCATAGGCTTCGGCAGCGGCCTGTTCGCCGTTGGCACGCTGACCGCGGCCATGAACCTGGGTGAGCAGGGCGGTGCCGGCATGGCGCTGGGCGCCTGGGGCGCGGTACAGGCTACCGCGACAGGTCTTGCCATCGCCGCAGGCGGCGCCATCCGCGACATCGTTACACATATGGCCGAAGCGGGCACCCTGGGCGCAGCACTGAGCGGCCCGGCGACCGGCTACGGCGCGGTCTACCATCTTGAAATCGCGGTGCTGTTTGCCGCACTGATCACCATCGGCCCGCTTGTGCGGGGCCCTGGCGAGCTGGCGGTAAGGCAGCCGGCATTTTATCTGGCGGAGTTTCCCGAATGACAAGAGTCCAACTGGAGGTCTCGATATGACAGGTGCAATCACTGGCTACATTGACGTAGCACAACTGGCGCTTTACGCGTTCTGGCTGTTTTTCCTGCTTTTGGTGCTTTACCTGCACCGGGAGGGTAAACGCGAGGGCTACCCACTGCTCACCGACGCTCACCGCAACGTGCGCGTGGTGGGCTTTCCGGACCTGCCGGATACCAAGGAATACCTGATGCCCCATGGCCAGGATTCTGTCATGGCGCCGCGGCAGGATCCGCCGGAGTACGAGGTCGCGGCGACGCCACTCGACAACACCTTCGGCTCCGCGCTCCACCCCACCGGTGATCCGATGCGGGACGGCGTGGGCCCGGCGGCCTGGGCGATACGTCCACAGGTCCCGGACATGACGATTGATGGCCACCCCAAGATCGTGCCCATGCGCATCGCAACGGATTTCGGGGTCTCCGAAAACGATCCCGACCCGCGCGGCAAGGCGGTCTACGGTCTCGATGGCGAGAAGGCCGGCGAAGTCGTGGACCTCTGGGTCGATCGTGCCGAGCCCCAGGTTCGCTACCTGGAAGTCGCCGTTGCAGGCGTCAATACCCGCGGCGTTGACACAAGCGGCATGGACACAGGCAGCATGGACCCAGGCGGTTTTGAGGGCGCTGCCGAGGCCGGTCCGCGTCGGGTGCTGCTTCCGATAACGCTGGCAAGGGTCAGCGGCAAGGACGGTACCGTCCGCGTCCGCTCCATCAAGGCCGAGCACTTCGCCCATGTGCCGACACTGGCAAGCCCGGACCAGATCACGCTGCAGGAAGAGGATCAGGTCTGCGCTTATTATGGTGGAGGTACCCTGTATGCAACCGCTGAACGTACGGAGCCCCTGATATGAACGAGTACGAAATCGAGCCCGTGAAAGGCCTGCCGGAAGAACTTCCGGCAGGCGAACACATGACCTGGCAGGGGTCGCCGGCGTGGTGGAGCATGGCCCGTCGCACCTTCAAAGTGCAGCAGTTCGCCGTCTACTTCGCCGTGCTGATCAGCGCCCACCAGGTGTTTCACTACAGCAGCGGCGGCGGCCTCGCCGGGGGGCTCTCCAGCCTCGCCTGGCAGACGGGGCTCGCCCTGTTTACCCTTGGCATCCTCGGCGGTCTCGCCTCGCTGTATGCGCGCAGTACCGTGTACACCATCACCAACAAGCGCATCGTTCTGCGCTTTGGCGTGGCGATACCCATGATGATCAATCTGCCATTTGATCGTCTGCACGCCGCGGACCTGCGTTCGTTCAGTGACGGCAGCGGGGACATCGCGCTGCGCCTAGAAGAGGGTGAACGCATCTCCTACTGGGCGCTGTGGCCCCACGCGCGGCCCTGGAACTTTTCGCCAGTGGTGCCGATGCTGCGCAATGTGCCGGACGCCACCCGGGTCGCCGGGGAGCTGGCTGCGGTTGTCGCCGCTCGCGGCAGCGATGTGCGCACCAATACCGCGGTCAGCCCGTCGGCGTCTCCGGGGCGCCGGCAGGAGTCGCGTGATCTGGAACAGGCGGGTGCCCTGGCGTGAACCCACTGCGCTGGTCACCGACGCGCTGGCTGGCTACTGCGGTCGGTGCCATCGTCATCATGACGGTGGCAACGGTGGCGGCGATGCGCCTGTCCGGTTTCACCCCGGACACGCGTATCGACAGCCCGGTAGTGCACGAGGTGTCACTGCGCTTTGTCGACGTCGAAGGTGGCGAAGTCCATGTCTTCGAGCAGACGAGCGGCAGCCGCATTGCCACGCTGGAACCGGCGCAGGACAGTTTCATCCGCGGCGTGATGCGCGGCATGGCGCGCGAGCGACGCAGCCGCGATATTGACATGAAGCCACCTTTTCGCCTCGTTTCATTCGAAGATGGCAGCATGATAATAGAGGATCCCGCCGTGGGCATGCATATCAACCTGGTCGCCTTCGGCCCCACCAATATCGGTTCATTCCACACGCTGCTGACCAAAGCCGTGGCGGCGTCCCGGTAGCCGGCCTCCATGTCCAGCCTGTTACTCGCTGTCTCGGTTGCCCTCATCGGCTGGTGGCTCAGTACCGGTGTTATCCTGTACCTGAATCTCCTGCCCCGCCGCAGCCATGCCTGGAGCGCGCTGGGCTTCACCCTGCTGGCACTCTGCAGCCTGGTCCTGCTTCCCGATATCGCGCAGCGGCAGTCACAGGGCGCCGCCATTGCCGCCTTTGCCGTGGCGCTGGCGGTCTGGGGAGCACTGGAAATCAGCTACCTCATGGGCTTCGTCACCGGTAGCAACAGCCGGCCCTGCCCTGTCGACGCCACCGGCTGGCGCCGTTTCCGGCTCGCCGTGGCCACCAGCATACACCACGAGCTCGCGGTCGTGCTGTGCGGCATTGCCATTGTCGCGCTGTCCTGGGATGCACCGAACCAGGTGGCCACGGGCACCTACCTGACGCTCTGGCTGATGCGCTGGAGCGCCAAACTCAACCTCTATTTTGGCGTCTCCAACTTCAACGAGCACTGGCTGCCAGAGCGCAATCGCTATCTCGTCAGCTACATGCGTACGCGAGCCATGAACTGGCTGTTTCCCTTCTCGGTGGGTCTCGCAACAATTGCTGCGACCTTCCTTGCACTTGCGGCGACATCGGCGGACAACCCGGTAGACCGGCTTGCCCATGCCCTGGTGTGCACGCTGCTCGCCCTGGCGATACTCGAGCACTGGTTCCTGGTCCTGCCCGTGCGGGACAGCGCACTCTGGCAGTGGGCCATCAGCGCGGCCAGTCGGGTTCGCGTCCGCACCGGTGAAAGGTCGGCGGCGCGAAAGCCGCCGGCCTGCAATACGGCGGTACCCGCCAGCAGGGCCGCACCCACTACCCCCGGATAACCCGATGCACCCCGCATCGGGGCTGCCTGGAGCAAAAGTCCTGCGCCCGGTGTCAAATTAATTTGACAGATCCGCAGAGGCCTTCTAGTCTGGAATATGAAAATAAACAGCAACCGGAAATTCACGTACCCACTGTCTAAAAACTGTTATCTGACACCTCTCTGCAAGCGCAGAGGAGTCACTGCCAGACCAGTTGTACCGCAGCGTACACTAGGAGGTGCTCGATGAGCCCACTGGTCAAAATACCTGACTATCTCGCACGTTCAGGTGGCGAGCTTGACCAATTGCCGCCGCTTTTTGGCTCTATCCACACCCCCGGCCTCACCGCCGGTGAATACGCCGACGTTCTCTCTTCCTGGAGCGACACCGGCAGTCGCAGCATCGCCATTCACATCCGACTCCCTTTCTGTCCTTCGCGTTGCCTGAGCTGCGATCACCACACCACGGTCACCCACAACGGCGATGCCATTGACGACTACCTGAACTGCCTCGAGCAGGAGATCGCGATGGTGACGGACCGCATCGGCCGCCACCTGCCACTGACACAGCTGCACCTGGGCGGCGGCACACCGAATTACCTGAGCGACACGCAGCTGTCGCGTCTCATGGATATCATCGACACCCATTTCGGCGTATCCAGCGAGACGGAGACCTCCCTGGAGGCCAGTCCCAAGCGCTGCTCGCCATCACAGCTGGCGCTGCTCAAGGGTCTGGGCTTCAGGATCATCAATTTCCAGGTGCGCGATATCGACAGTGCCGTGCAGCTCGCGGTAGGGCGTTCACACTCGCTGCCGATGCTCCAGGACGTACTGGCCAACGCACGCAGCGAGGGCTTTGAAACCATCGG
>JAWLGG010000004.1:0-24132 GCA_041685155.1 Chromatocurvus sp. | reverse complement strand
GCTGGTGCAGCTGCGCCGGCGGCCTGCGTCGACGAGCGCCAGCCTCAGGCGCTGAGCTGATCGCCGATGGGCAGTTCCCGGATGCGCCTGCCGGTGGCCGCGAAAATGGCGTTGCACAGGGCCGGCGCGAACGGCGGTGTGCCAGGCTCGCCGACACCCGCCGGCGGCGCGTCGCTGTCGACCACCTCCACCTCGATGGCCTGCGGGCTGTGCGGCATCCGCGCCACCCGGTAGCTGTCGTAGTTGGATTGCTCCACCGCGCCCTTGTCCACGGTTATCGCCGCATCCAGCGCGGCGCTGAGCCCGAACACCGACCCCCCCTCCATCTGGTTGCGCACTGAATCGCGGTTGACCACGGTGCCCGCATCCACGACCACCCAGGCGCCGGGAATGGACAGCTCTCCGCTGTCGCTCACGCTCACTTCCACCACCGTGGCAACATAGCTCAGGAAACTGCGGTGCACGGCGAGTCCCAACCCCGAGCCCGCGGGCAGTTCGCGGCCCCAGCCCGCCATCTCCGTGGCGCGCCGCAGTACGTGCTTGAGCCGCGCAGTATCGAAGGGATAGTCGGCGGGATCGGCGCCGTAGTTGGCAAAGCGCGAACCCTCGGCCTCGAAGTCGATCACCCGATCCGGCCCGATGGCCTCGAGCAGGAAATCGCGGTGGTCGCGTCCCGCGACATCCGCCAGTTCAGCCATGAACGACTGCGTGGCGAAGCAGTGATAGATATTGGCGACCGAGCGCATCCAGCCGATTCGCAGGTGGGCGGGCACGCGGCCGGTCTCGGCCTGGATATGGTCCAGCGCATAGGGCGGGTCACGCAGGCCGAGGTCGGCTTCGAAACCCGGCTCTTCGGCCCCGGCGGCGAAAGTCGACTGGATGGTCGGGAAGGTGGAGCGGTGGCGCAGCGCCTGCAGGCGGCCCTCGCCGTCCAGGCCTGCCTCCAGCCGCTGGGCACTCACCGTGTGGAAAAAGCCGTGGCGGATATCGTCCTCGCGGCGCCACTGCACGCGCACCGTGCGCCCGGTCTTGTGCGCGAGGTAGGCCGCCTCCGCCGAGAAGTCCGGCTTCGACTTGCGCCCGAAGCCACCGCCGAGCAGGGTCACGTGCACCAGGACCTGGGGCTCGTCCAGCCCCAGCATGCCGGCGATCAGCGCCTGGTCCGCCTGCGGGTTCTGGGTGCAGGACCACACCTCGAGGATATTGTCGACAAAGCGTGCGCTCGCCGCGGGGGGTTCCATGGGGGCCTGTGCCAGGTGCGGCACGTAATACGCTGCCGAGTAGGTTCGCTCTGCCACCTGCAAGGCCCCCTCGACATCGCCCTTGCTGTAGTGAACATCCCCCGGTTTTTCATTGGCGGCCTCGAGCTGCCTGCGAAAGGCAGCCGAGCTGTAACCGTCATTGGGGGAGGCAGACCACGTGATGTCGAGCTTCTCGCAGCCCTTCTGCGCCGCCCAGGTGTTGCTGGCGAGTACCGCGACGCCGCCCAGCGGGCGAAACTCCACCGGCGCTTCGGTGTTGGCGGGCATCTCGATCACGTCGATGACGCCCGGTACCCTGCGCGCCTCGCTGTCGTCGACGGACTGCACTTTCGAGAAGACCACCGGCGGTCGCGCGATGACCGCGACGACCGCGTCCTCCAGTCGTACATCCGCCGCGAAGGTCGCTTTCCCCGTGAGGATGTCGGCCATATCGACAATGGGCTTGCCCTCGCCGATATAGCGCCAGTCCCGGCGATCCTTCAGCGACACTGTGTCTGCAGGCGGCGGCGTCATGTCGGCGACCGCGGCGGCAAGGTCGGCGAAGTCCAGTGTCCTCCCGGAGACGTGTCGCGCCTTATGCTGCTCGACCACGCAGTCTTCCGCAGCGACACCCCACTGCTGTGCTGCCGCGTCCCGCAGCATGTGGCGAACGGTAGCGCCGGCGAGGCGCAGGCGCTCGAGGTTGAAGCGGATGCTGCGCGAGCCGTCGGTGTTCTGGTCGCCGTAGCGCTTGTCGCCCGGCGCCTGGTCGATGGCGATGCGGTCCCAGTCGGCCTCCAGCTCATCGGCGACAATCTGCGCGACGGCGGTGCGCGCGTGCTGGCCCATCTCGGAGCGGTGGCAGGTGATGACCACGGTGCCGTCCGCCTGCAGGGCGATGAACAGGCGCGCATCGCTGTCTGCATCGGCGGCTTCCGCGGCGACCGCCGCGCCGGAGGGGGACTGCCGCGTCAGCAGCGGCATGGCAAACACCGCGACCCCGGTCACGGCGCCGGTTTTCAGGAAGCGGCGGCGGGAGAGATCGAAGACCCGGTTCATGATGCCGACTCCGCCAGGTCGAGGAGCGCGGCCTTGATGCGCGGGTAGATACCGCAGCGGCACAGGTTGCCCTGCATGGCGCCGTCGATCTCCGATGACGACGGCGACGGTTTGTCGCTGAGCAGCGAGGCCGCCTGCATGATCTGTCCCGGCTGGCAGTAGCCGCACTGCGGCACCTGGTGCTTCGCCCAGGCCCGCTGCACCGGATGGTCACCCTTATCCGACAGACCCTCGATGGTGGTGACGTCGCGGTTCGCCGCGTCGGCCAGGGGGATGCTGCAGGAGCGCTGTGCCTTGCCATCGATATGCACGGTGCAGGCACCGCAGAGGCCTGCACCGCAGCCGAACTTGGTCCCAGTCAGGTTGGCGATATCGCGCAGATACCACAGCAGCGGCATGTCGCCATCCGCCTCGGTGCTGTACTTCTCACCATTCACTGTCAATTCAATCATGTCGTTGTCCCTTCGCCGCAGGCGCGGCTACGTCCCGGTTTCACGCACAACCATACCGCGCCACGGGGTATATTGCGATTGGGCCGCATAGGCTGGGCCGCATAGGTCGGGCCGCGCAGATTGGGCCGCACAGGTCGGGCCGCCCAGGCATGTCCACACAGGCCAGTCCACCGCTACTCCAGCGCCGACCCGTCCTCGGAATAGATGACCCAGATCTTGGTGTAGCCCTCGGTCTCCCAGACACCCGTCCACTCTTTCGGGATTGTCACGGCTTCCCCCGCCTCGATCACCTGCTGGCTGCCGTCGGCGGACGTCAGCGTCACGCTGCCCTCGAGAAAATACATGAACTCGTCGACACCATAGGGCTCTTCGATTTCGAAGCGCGACTTGCCGGCGCGGTACATGCCCGAGGCAAACCTGCCATCGCTGCTGAGCATCGAGGTGATATCGAGAACGCGATCATCGCCGCTCCCGGTGACCACGGTGTCGGGGTCGTCGAACATCGCCCCGGCGAGGTCATCGCGGCTCATTTCCGCGGGTTTCACCACCTCGGCCGCGGCGCCCAGGGGCAGCAGGGCAGCCAGCGACAGGCCGGCCAGTACTTGGTTGAAGGTCATCATGGGCATTCTCCTTTGATGAAAGTCAGGCAATCAGCAGATAGGCGACCACGGTCAGCGCCGCCGCGATCAGTGCATAGGGTAACTGGGTGAGGGCGTGCTGCAGAGGGGTACAGCCGGTGGCCTGGGCCGTCAGTACCGTGGCATCGGAATAGAAACAGGCGTGGCTGCCGAAGGTGCTGGCCGACAGCGTCGCGCCGATGACCAGCGTCATGTCCGCGCCCATGCCCTGGGCCAGCGCCGTGACAATGGGCAGCACGATGACAAAGACGCCCCAGTTTGAGCCGGTCATGAAAGACACCAGGCCCATGCCGACGAAGATAACCGCCGGCAGGGTCTGCGGCGTGAGCAGCGGCTCCAGGCTCGCCACCACGTAGGCCGGCAGCCCGAGTGCATCGTTGACGTCCTTGAGGATAAAGGCGGCAACCAGCACCGCCAGCGGCTCGATCATGGTCTTGAAGCCGTCGATAACGGTGTCGAAGGTATCGTGCAGATCGAGCAGGCGCAGGGCGAGTATCGTGATGATCGTGCCGCCCAGCGCGATGTAGATGCCAATCAGAAAATCGTTGTCGAAATACATGGTGCAGGCAACCAGCGCGACCATGGGACCCACAAAAAGCCACAGGCGCGGGGTCAGGCCGGGCTTGGGTGCGATCGCCCTGTTTGCCTCCTCGATGTGCTGCGCCTCGGGGGGCACCATGACGCCGGTCTCCCGCGCACGCCGGTCGGCGCCCCGCATGGGCCCGAGGGAGCCCACGCCACCCAGGATCACCACGGGCACCAGCAGCACCGCAAACCACGCGTAGAACATGTAGGGGATTGCCGAAATATAGACGGTGAGGCCCTGTCCCTTCTCTGCCAGACCGTTGGCGACCAGCATGCCGCCGAAGAAGGCGCCCCAGGTGGAGAACGGAATCAGCACGCTGATAGGCGCGGCGGTCGAGTCCACCACGTAGGCCAGCTTCTCCCGGGAAATTCGAAACGTGTCCGTGATGTCGCGCATTGCCGCGCCCACCGCCATGGAGTTCAGGTAATCGTCGACGAACATCGCAATGCCCAGGCCCCAGGTGGTCATAAGTGCAGCGCGCGCCGAGCGGATACGACTGCCGAGGTTGCGCGTGAAGGCGGCGGTCGCCCCGGTGCGCATCAGCAGGCCGATCAGGCTGCCCATGAAGCCGCACACGAGTATCACCCAGGCGACGTCCTCGTCGGTGAGCACGCGCAGCGAGGTATCCGCCATGCCGGCGACGAAGCCCGGGCCCTCCAGCATGAGCAGGCCGAGTACGGCGCCACAGATCAGCGACTCGATCGGGCGACGGCTCCAGACCGCCAGCACAAAGACCAGCAGCGTGGGCAGCAGTGACACCAGTCCACCGTTCTCGCTCACCGCCTCACCCCATCTGCCGCGCGCCGAGCAGGTGCGGCCCGTTGTCCCTGTCATAGCCGGGCGGGTCGAACAGCTCGCTGTATTCGTAGGCGTAGCCCTGCGGCCAGCGATTCAAGGTCAGCCCGGCAATGTCCCGGACCGGATCGAGGCCTGCACTGCCAAGGGCACCGTCGAGCTGTTCTATGATCCCCGTCTCGAACTGCTCCCAGGTGGTCTCGTAGATTTGGCGGCGGCCCGCATCGTGCTGCTCCCGGGCCGTCAGCCCCCGGTCAGGCAAGGTGGGGATGAAGGAGCCGTGCAGGACGGTGGGCTGGTCGGGATCCTCCGCGAACCGGTAGCCCCCCATGCTCACCGGGAAATCGAGCCCGAAGGAGTGCATCAGGCCTGGCTGTGGCACCGACAGGCTGTGCATGCCAAGCGCCGCAAACGGACGCCAGTTGCGCAGCGCAATACTCATGTAGACCAGCGGCACCTTGGCCGCATAGGCAATGGCCTCGCGCTGGTCAGTGGGCATTTCCGGGCAGATGTGCGGCAGGATGGCGTTGTAACAGCCCATCACCACGTGTCTGGCGCGGGCGCGCTCGACGCGCACGTAGCAGACATCGACGTGATCACCGGGCGCGTTATGGCGGACGTCGACGCCCCACCAGCCGCGCATGGCGTCGCGCCAGAGCAGGTAGACCGACTCCGGCACCCCGACGGTCGTCAGCAGGAAGTCGCGATAACTCATTCCCCGCAATCCTTCGATACGGGATTCCCGGGGCATGGACTGCAGGTAGTCGGTCGGTGCGCTGAGAAGTTCAAGGCAGGCACTGCGCGCCTCCGCGTCAAGGGAGTAGCGGGCAAGCAGTTCGGCGTTTCGCGCCCGTGCCGCTGCGCCGCTGTAAAGATCCAGTTCCGGCAGCACACGGTCCGAGCCATAGCGCGCGGCGCTGAAATACAGTCCGCGACCCAGGCCCGCGTTGGCGTGGAAGTCCTGATTGTAGTAGTCGTAAAACCGCTCGGGGTAGACGCTGTCGGTCTGCCCCCGGAGTCGCGCGTAACGCCTGCCCGACCAGGCCACACCATGCGCCAAGTCTAACGAGCCGGGATGGCTGCCGCGCATGCCCATTAGCGCCGGTGGATAGGCTCCCGTCGCTGCGTCGTCCGCCAGTGTCTCGATCGGCGCCAGAGCGACGCCGCCGAGAAAATCCCGGCGGCTGATGTCGGGTCGCCCGCTCATGTCAGCGCGGCAGGATCGGCATGGACTGACCCCTCATGTGAAGCGACGCCACGGGACGGACATCGCCTGACGTATGGACTAATATGCGGGCGTGGGTCACTGATCTGCCCCGGTATGCCGGGGGGCTGGTCGGCCGGCTACCACGGTGCAGGGGAACCCGGCCGCGCCACCTGTCAGCCTTGGCATGAGACTACGAAAAAGTCCCGGGCAATACAACAAACGTCATGCGCGCCTGGCTACCCACTTGGGGGTAGGCGTCGCCCGTAACTGCCCTTGTGATGCATTGCCACGCCGCGGCCAAACGGGCATCGTAGCCTGTGTCCCGCCATTATCCGGTTGCCCTGCCATGCGCATCACGCCTCCCGACACCCGCCGCGCCCTCCTGCTCGCGCTCTGTTTGCTCGGACCGGTGCTGGCCTGGGCCGGCGCGTTGGACGACATCTCTGCGCGCAGCGTCGACAGCGCCCTGCTCAGTACAGGAACCGCCTATGCCGCGGCGCGCGGCCTCAATGCCCTGGTCTCGGTCATGCAGGGAACAGAAGTGCACGCGGTCATGCTCACGGTAGCGGCGGGAGAGGTGCTGGATCCCATCAACGACCTGATAGAACGCCTGTCGACGCTGTTTCTGTTTGCGCTGGGGTCTCTCGCCCTGCAGAAGATCCTCCTGCTGCTGGTTGCGGACCGGCTGTTCAACCTGCTGCTGACGCTGGGTGGCGCTGTCTCCGCGATCGTCCTGCTGCGACCCAGGGGCGCTGCCGGGGGTGTTGTCCTGCGCCTGTTCCTGGCAACGCTGTTCCTGCGTTTTGCACTGGCCACAAGTGCCCTTGCAAGCGGCTGGGTGGATGCGCACTTTCTCGCTGAACGCGAGGCCCGGCAACAGGCGGCAATGGAAGACTTCCGGGGCGAACTGGCGGCCCTGGAGTCGGCGGGCGAGGCGCAGTCCGGGCAGGGCTGGCTGCAGCGCCTGCGCAGCTCGTTGTCCCCTGCCGAGCTGCGCGCCCGCCTCTCCGCCCTGGAGTCGCGGGTCGATGACTTCGCCACGACCGCCATGACCCTGGCCATGTCGCTGCTGCTGAAGAGCATTGTCCTGCCGCTGGCCTTTCTCTACGCCCTGCTTGCCGGCTGTCGCGCGCTGTTGCTCCCCCCCGCCAGGCAGCGCTGAGCGAAGAGCTGGGCACAAGGCGGACAGCGCCGGTCCACCCACACAGACTACCCCGTATCCTCATCAGGCGCAGGACATCGCGCCGGAAGGTCAATTTCTGACCCGCTCCCAATTCACGATCAAGAGGAATCCCTATGAACCTGTCAACACGACTGATGACGTCCGTGGCCCTGTTCGCCACGCTGTTCACGCTCGGCGCACACGCCGCTCACCACGAAGAAGGCAAGATGGAAGACAAGCCCGGCATTGTGGAAATCGCCGCGGGCAACGAAGACTTTTCCACCCTGGTAGCCGCACTCAAGGCCGCCGGCCTGGTAGACGTACTCTCCGGTGAAGGACCGTTCACGGTGTTTGCACCGACCAACGCCGCCTTCGAGAAGCTGCCAGAGGGCACAGTGGAGAGCCTGCTCAAGCCCGAAAACAAGCAGAAGCTGACCGATGTGCTCACCTATCACGTGGTATCGGGCAAGGTGTACGCCAACGACGTGGTCAAGCTGAGTGAGGCCACCACCGTTCAGGGCAGCACGATCGAGATCACGGCGTCAGACGATGGCGTGATGGTCGATAATGCCAACGTGGTGACGACTGACATCAAGGCATCCAACGGCGTGATTCACGTGATCGACAGCGTCATCCTGCCGTAAGCGCAGCCGGCAATTGACAGGAGGGCTGTACGCGTCGCGTGCAGCCTTTTTTTTGACAGCGGAGCGCGCTTATCGACTCAGTGCAGGCGGGCCCGCGGCGATCGCAGCCGGGGTCGGTAGCGTGGATTGATAAAGGGCCAGACATCTTCCATCCAGTCAGCCAGGAGGACCCCCAGGCGCTCCTGCAGTCCCGAGGCCAGTTCCCTGCTGCGCACCCAGTAGCGGACTTCCGCATCAAAGGCACTCCGGTCGCTCGGGCTGACATACACGCAGCCAAGTACCTCGCGCCCGGCTTGCGCCAACACGGCGTAGGCAAACGAGGTACGGCGCTCGAATTCCTTCTGGTGCCAGGCCAGGTCAATCCTGTGCTGCTCGGGCGTCAGCCCGTCGGGCCAGCCTTTGCCGAACAGGGCCTGCAGATGCTCGCGGCTGCTGGTGATGGCCTCGAAATCCGCCTCGGCATGGTCCAGGGTCAGCGCCTGCAGGCACAGGCCGGCGGCAGACAGCGATATCGGCACGTCGAAATCCCGGGGGACGAAGGGCTTGAGCGGCGGGGCATGGTCAAGAGCGAGCAGGGTCAACACGGCGCCTCCTTTGGTGGTCTGCCAAGTGTAGGGATTCGCCCGTGGGAATTCCCGCAATCGACGGATCCGCGTAACCAAAGTTTGAACAGCTTCACACAGGCTGGTCCGATGCCGATGCCGCGCGTATACATCTGATGATTTCCGACGCGCAGAATCCATCGCCAGACACCCGGGATCGGGGCGCCCCGGATCTCTTAACTCTCGCCGCCTTCGGGAGCCTGGCGTTTCCGCTCGCCGCGGGGTTCATCGCCCTGCAGGTGGTTGTGCCCACCTTCTACGCCCAGGCCCTGGGCATGAGCCTGACCGCCGTCGGCGCCATACTCCTGATTGCCCGTCTCTGGGACCTGGTCACCGACCCCCTGGTCGGCTATCTCTCGGACTATACGCCGGCCCATTGGGGGCGACGCAAGAGCTGGATTGTCGCCAGTGCACCGCTGATTGCGGCGTCCGTCTGGTTGCTATTCAATCCACCGGACTCGGTCAGCAACAGCTATCTGGTGCTGGCGGCCATGGCGGTATATGTCGCCGGCACCATGAACGTGGTGCCCATGAACGCCTGGGGCGCGGAGCTGTCGTCAAGCTACCACCAGCGCAGTCGCATCAGTGGCGCGCGGGTCATCTTCGGCCTCAGCGGAACCCTGGCCGCCCTGCTGCTGATCGACAACAGCGACAGCGACACCCTGCGCGCCTCCCTCACCGCCATCACCTGGCTGGTGATCGCCGGGCTCGCCGTCTCCGTGCCCCTCGCCGCCCTGCGCGTTCCGGACGGCGGTGGCGCGCCCAACCGCGGTAACAACCTGCGCGGTGCCTGGGAGCTGATGCGCTCACCGTCGCCCTTCCGGAGGCTGCTGCTGGCGTTCCTGGTCAATGGCGTCGCCAACGCCATCCCCGCGACCCTGTTCCTGATGTATGTGACGCATGTACTCGAGGAGCCCGCCGTCGCCGGTCCCGTGCTTTTCCTGTACTTCCTGTGCAGCGCCATTTCCATTCCGTTCTGGGTGGGCGTGGCTCGCCGCCTCGGCAAGCACCGCACCTGGTGCCTCGCCGTCCTCGGCTCCTGTGCCTTCTTTGCCGGGGCGCCGTTTCTCGGCGTCGGCGACACCCTGTACTACGTTCTCATCGTCGCCGGCACCGGCCTGATGATCGGTGCCGACCTCGCTCTGCCCAACGCCATCAACGGCGACCTGATCGAGTGGGATGACTGGCACAACAACAAGCGCCGCCCCGGGCTGTTCTTCGCCCTGTGGGGCACGGCATCGAAACTCGCCTTTGCGCTCGCCGTGGGTTTCATCTTCCCGCTGCTGGATGTGGTCGGTTTCGATGCCAGCGGCGACAACAGCGATGGTATCGTGCGCATGCTGGCCATTCTCTACGCGGCGCCCAGCATTGCGCTGAAGCTGCTGGCCGCGGCCATGATGCGCAATTTCCCGATCGACGAGGCGGAGCACCGGCGGCTGCGCGAGGCGCTGGCCGCGCGCGATGCAGACGGGTAAAGTACTCCGATTTCGGCAGCGCCGAAGCGGCTTCGGGGACATTCGTGAAAGACACACAGACCTTTACCGTCATGCACAGCGAGACCATCAAGGTGCGGTTTCGCGATACTGACGCCCAGGGGCACCTGTATTTCGCCAACTATCTCGTCTACGCCGACGAGGTCGCGGGCACCTTCATGAGCACGCTGGGCTTCAACTGGGTCGATCCGCGGCAGGCTCCCTGCCTCGTGTTTACCGCCAACATCAGCTGCGACTACCTGCACGAGTGCCGGATGGACGACCGGGTGCGCGTTGATGTGGGCTACCAGCGCCTCGGCAACACCAGCGCCACAATGGGTTTCCTGATGCATGATGAGAAAAGCGAAAACCCGCTGGTGCGCGGCACGATCACCCAGGTGTTTGTCGACAAACAGACGCGCAAGCCCTGCCCCATTCCCGAGACCCTGCGCCAGCGGCTGATCGCCACCGCCCCCGCGCTGGCCTGAGCCGGCAATGGACCAGAACCTGCTTTACACCCTGGCGGCCGTCCTCGTACTCGGCGTCGGCGCGCAGTGGCTGTCCTGGCGACTGAAGCAGCCATCGATACTCGCCCTGCTCATCCTCGGCATCATTGCCGGGCCGGTGACCGGCCTGCTGCGCCCGGATGAGCAGTTCGGGGATATCCTGTTTCCCATGGTGTCACTCGGCGTTGCCCTCGTGCTCTTCGAAGGCGGCATGACACTCAAGTTCCGCGACCTGCGCGGACACGGCATGGCGGTGACCAACCTGGTGAGCTGGGGCGCCCTGCTGAACTGGTTGCTCATGGCGCTGGGCTGCTGGTGGCTGGCGGGCTTCTCCGCGGAAATCGCCTTCCTTTTCGCGGCACTGGTGGTTGTCACGGGTCCCACCGTGATCAACCCCCTCCTGCGCACCATGCGCGCCAGGGCGGAGGTCAGCCAGGTGCTGCGCTGGGAGGGCATACTGATCGATCCGGTAGGGGCACTGCTGGCGGTGCTGGTGTTCCAGTACCTTGTGTCCGGCTCCGACTCCTGGGTCGTTTTTGCCAATAGAATCGGCGTCGGACTCGCCGCGGGTTTTGCCGGCGCCATCAGCCTGGGATTCGTGCTGCGACGCCACTGGGTCCCGGAATACCTGACCAACGTGGTGACCCTGGCCTGGGTCGTCATGATGTTCGCCGGCAGCGACTTCGTCGCCCACGAGTCGGGGCTGCTGACCGTGACGGTAATGGGTATCTGGCTCGGCAACATGAAGGAGGTCGGCGTCAGCGAGATCCTCAGCTTCAAGGAAAGCCTGTCGGTCCTGATCATTTCGGTGCTGTTCATCGTGCTCGGCGCCCGCGTGGATCCGATGGATATCGTCGCCACCGGCTGGAACGGGGTGATTGTGCTGGCGGTTGTCCTGCTGGCCCGCCCTGTGGTGGTCTGGGCCTCCACCCTCGGCGGCAACTACAGCTGGCGGCAGAAGGCGCTGCTCAGCTGGGTGGCGCCTCGGGGCATCGTTGCCGCCGCGGTCTCATCGCTGTTCGCCCTGCGCCTGGCCGACGCCGGTTACCCCGGGGCAGAGGACCTGGTGGCCTATACCTTTCTGGTGATCATCGCGACGGTGGTCCTGCAGAGCCTCACTGCGCGTGCCGCCACGCGCGCCCTGGGCCTGGCCGAAGCGGAGCCGAACGGCATGCTGATTGTCGGCGCCAATCCGGTGGCACGCGCCGTGGGTCTGGCACTCATGCGCCAGGGCTTCCGGGTGAAGCTGGCAGACACCTCCTACGAGGAAATCCGCAGCGCGCGCATGGCGGGGCTGGAAACCTATTACGGGGATCCCATCTCCTCGCACGCGGACCAGTTTCTCGAGCTCGTCGGCATCGGTCGGCTGTTCGCGATGTCCCGGCGGTCGCGCTGGAACACACTCTCCTGCATGAAATACCGCACGGAGTTCGGCGCCAATCGCGTGTTCAGCCTGCGCAATGCCGAAGACCGCGACACATCGGAGCGGGAAAAACTCGCGGACGACTACCGGGTACCGCGCCTGTTCGGGGAGGACGTGACATACCAGAAGCTTGCCAGCCTGCTGGCCCGGGGCGCACAGATCAAGGCCATCAACCTGACGGACGAGTTCGACATGGACGCCTATCAGGAGAAGAATGGCAGCAACCTCATCCCGCTTTTCTCCATCGACGCCAACGGCAAGCTGCGCGTGATCAACGAGGACGCGCCGCCAGGGCCGGTCGCGAGCGGCAAGCTCATGGCCCTGGTCTGGGCCGCCGACGCCAGCTGAGGAGCCGGGCACCGTGAAAACCGTGATCGTCGACGAGCGCGTTGTCACCCCATCGAAAATCGTCTGCATCGGCCGCAACTATGCCCGCCATATCGAGGAGCTGGGCAACGAGGTGCCCGACAGCATGGTGGTGTTCCTCAAGCCAAACTCCGCTATCGGCGACGACCTGGTAGCCAGTCGCGAGGGCGAGCCGCTGCACTACGAGGGCGAAATCGCCCTCATGGTCATGCAGGGGCGCTTCGCGGCAGTGGGTTTCGGGCTCGACCTGACGCGCCGCGAGCTGCAGACCTCACTGAAATCGCGGGGCCTGCCCTGGGAGCGTGCCAAGGCCTTCGACGGCGCCGCCCTGTTCAGCCCCTTCGTGAGCCTGTCTGTCCCGCTGGCATCCCTGGAATGCCACCTGTCCATTGACGGCGTCGAACGGCAGCGCGGACCGGTATCGATGATGCTGCATTCCCCGGCGACCATCCTGGCGGAGCTGTCGACATTCCTCACCCTGGAAGATGGCGACATCGTCATGACCGGGACACCGGAGGGGGTGGGCCCGGTGGTGCCGGGTGCCGATTTCGAGGGCAGTGTACTGGGCGACGGCGTTGTTCTGGCGACGGGGCGCTGGCGCGCCCTTTTGGGGTCAGGTCCGGGACCAGGTCCGGGACCTGACCCCTAGCATTGCGCCTGCAATTGCAGTAGCGTTACGGGAATCGCCTCGAGTTGCCTGCCATGCAAGCAATATTGAAACTGGATCTCGCGGGCCAGCCCCGCGGCTGGATGAGCCTGCAGGAAGCCATCACCGCCTACGCCCGCGGCGACGTGGTCTACGGGATAGGGGAAACCCTGCCTCCGGTATTCGGCGGCATCCAGCGCTGCAGCGGTGAACGCTCGCGCATGGACGTACAGCCCATCGTCGCCCTCGGCGGGCGGATTGTCGCCAGTTTCTCTCCGCCGCTGTGCAACCGCACCCTGTTCCGCCGTGACGATCACCGCTGCCTGTACTGCGGCGGTCGCTTCCACCGCAGTGATCTGACCCGCGACCACGTGCTGCCGGTCTCGCGCGGCGGGCGCGATCGCTGGGAGAACGTTGTCGCTGCGTGCAAGCGCTGCAACTGGCAGAAAGACAACAAGACACCGGAAGAGGCACGCATGCCGCTGCTCGCGGTGCCGTTCAGGCCCAACCCCTACGAATGGCACTTCCTGGCCAAGGAGCGGATTCTCGCCGACCAGATGCAGTACCTCTCACGCCAGTTCAAGGCCAAGCGCGACTGGGCGCACTAGCCCACCAGAGGACGTCTCCACCGCATGACCAACCGCTTTACCGCTCACCACACCGTCAGCCTGATCGGCATGCCCGGCGCCGGCAAAAGTACCGTCGGCGTCATTCTTGCCAAGCTCTGCGGCCTCGGCTTCTGTGATACCGACATCGCCATACAGCAGCGCGAGGGTGCCTCACTGCAGGAGATTCTCGAGAAGCACGGCAACCGGGGCTTCCGCGACATTGAACAGGATGTCCTGCTGGAGGTCCCCCTTGCAGAGGCGGTGGTATCCACCGGGGGCAGTGTGATTTTCAGTGAGCCGGTCATGGCGCGACTCAAGGCGGCGGGGCCGGTCATCTACCTGCGGGCCGATCTCGCAACCCTGGAGCAGCGCATCACCGCAAACCCCCTGCGCGGCATCGCCCGGGAGGGCACGCAGACCTACGCGGATGTGTATGCGGAGCGCTGCCCCCTCTACGAGCAGTATGCCGACGTTGTCGTCGACGCCACGGCCGGCAGCGCGGATGACGTCGCCGCCGCCGTCCGCAACGCCATCTCCTGAGTCAGTCCCCCTTCCCGCATGTCCCGCAGGGCGTCGGCCGTGTCCGCCGCGCCCTGCGAACGCTGCGCCGGGATCGCAGAGGAACACCGAACCGCCGATTCGCAGCGGATACAGGCGCATGGCACGGTCATTGCTGCGTACCCTGCGGTGGCCCGGCAGGTTAGGCGCTCAGGGACGAGCACAACAGCATGGAAATCCACGGACGGTGCCGGGCCGCCTGTTCATAAAAATCACTCTCCCTGGAACCGCCTTCAATCACCAATATTGATCGTATCGGTAATAAACTTTTGATTTACTCGACCGTGGCACTGCCCCATATTGCCGCGAGACTGATCCGGGTAGATCATTGGGAGGTGATTTATGGGCGATCGCGAACGGCTGTCCTCCAACGATGGAATGGACGACATGTACGAGCCGGTCATAGGCGATGTCGATGACGACACGCTGGAGACCCACGCACCGTTCTCCACGGAGAAGCAGCGTCTGGCCGCCAAGCGCCGGCGCGCGGAAAAACGCCTTGAAGAGCGTCGCCTGCGCGAAGAACTCGGCGACTACGAACTCGAGCTGGACGACTACTGAGGTAACACCGACTAGACCCTGAGGCCGGCAAAGCCCTCGGCAATTCCCTCAAGAACGTCCCGCTGCGCCGCGCTGGCATGCCAGGCCATGTGCAGCTGCCGCTCAAACTCGGGCGCATCCGGCACGGGATGCAGCCCGTTCTCCGCAAGTTTCCGCCTCTGGCTTTCTGGCAGATAGCACGCCCCGCCGTTTTTCGCGAGATAGTCGCTGGCCACCTGGACCAGGTTGGTCTGCAGCCGGGTCAGCGGCTGTTCGCCAAAGCGCCGGGCGTGAAAGCGGGCAAAGGCGGCGCCCCAGTCGAGGTACACATAGTTCTCCGCCAGTGCCCTCTGCACCGTATCGCGCCGTCGCGAGCTGAAGAGGCGCAGGGTCAGATTGCCGACTGCGGCGCACTCCAGTTCGGGCACACCGGGGGGTTCGAACATCAGCGCCATGTCCGCGGTGCGATCCAGCAGCATTCTGGCAATGACATCCGACTGGCGGCTGTCGAGTCGCAGCAGGAGCTCCGGCTGCGCCGCCAGCAGCGAGTGCAGCTTGTCCTGCAGGGTCGTGGTCCAGATGCCGGTGCGGACCAGCAGGTAGACGGGATAGGCCCCGGTATCCTCCAGAGACATGTCGCGCCGGGCCCGCGCCAGCGCCATTAGCACGGTCTCGGCGTGGGGTACCAGCCGCTCACCCTCGCTGCTGAGACGGATGTTGTTGCGCTCGCGCACGAACAGTGTGACGCCGAGCGTGGTCTCCAGCTGGCGGATGCGCGCGCTTACCGCGGCCTGGGTGAGAAACAGGTTGCTGGCAGCGCGCCCGAAGTGCCGCGTATTGCGCACCTCCAGAAACGTCCTCAGCAGTTCGGTATCCAACGCCTGTGCCTCAGCAAGTCACAGTCGCCGGCTGCCCGTGACTGGTCTCCTGCTGCCAGTCAAAGACGTTCAACTCGATAAAGATGAATGCGAACAGCCACAGACTGGCATCCCAGAAGTCCAGGAAGTCACCCTTTACACCCCAGTAGCCCGCGGCGATGAAGAGGATCGCGTAAAGCGCGAGCTTGATGAACTTCGTGATGCGCATGATGTTGTCCGACAGGTCGCGCCGCAGCTGCAGCCGCACTTCCACCTCGAGCATGATAACCACCAGAATCCAGGCCCCCGCATTGATGACATCGGTCCAGGCCAGCCAGCGCACCGCCTGCAGGACCTCGGGCGAGGCGAGAATGGAAAAGCCGCTGACCTGCAGGGCAGAGGCCCCGAGATCGACGCAGTTCGACGCGCCGAGCGGTACATACTTGTCGATGGTGACCAGGACAGACCAGGTCTCGCCGAGCCGTTCGCAGGCGCCCGGGGCCGCCAGCGGGCTGATCTCGTAGAGCGCAGCCATTTCGGCATAGTAGCCGGTGAAGGCATACACGATGGCGATGTAGCACAGGGCGCGGGTACCGTGCAGGCACCGTCGCACCCAGCCCTGAATCTGCCGGTCGTCGAGTACGGATGTCTCCAGTTCGAAGAGCAGCAACAGGACGACCCAGGCGGCAGTATCGATGGTCGCGGAGAACACCTGCACCAGCTCGCCCGCGCTGACACCGTTCTGGAAGGTATGCTCCAGGGCGCCGAGCTCTTCGGCGAGGAACAGGTACACGTTGAGCATGAGCAGGCTGTAGGTGAGGTATTTGACCGCGTTGTAAAGCGTCGAACGCGTCAGCATGCGGCGTCTCTACACCTGCAGCAGCAGGTGTTCGCGCTCCCAGGAGCTGATGACCTGGTTGAATTCCTCGAACTCGTCCAGTTTGACCGCCGTATAGGCGCGCAGGAAGAGGTCGCCGAACAGGTCGCAGAGCTCCGGCGTCATGCGCAGGTTGCGCAGCCCTTCCTCGAGGGTGCGCGCGACCTCGACGTCGTCCTCGTTGGCGGTCCCGCTGTGTGGCTCTGAGGGCTGCAGCTTCTTCTGCATGCCCAGCAGGCCGCTGGCCAGGCTGGCCGCAATCGCCAGGTAGGGGTTGGCATCGGCGCCCGGGAAGCGATTCTCAACCCGCGTCGCCGTCGGCTCGCTGTGCGGCACACGAAACGCCGTGGTGCGGTTGTCGAAACCCCAGTTCAGGTTGATCGGTGCGGCGATGTCCGGGGCCAGGCGTCGGTAGGAATTGACGTTCGGGGCATACAGGCTGATCAGCTCCGGCGTGTAGCGCTGCAGGCCCGCAATGTAGCTCAGCAGCGTGTCGGTGAACTTGCCGTTCTCGTCGGCGAAGACGTTGCGGCCGGTCTCGATGTCGATCAGGCTCTGGTGGATGTGCATCGCGCTGCCCGGCTCGATCTTCATCGGCTTGGCCATGAAGGTGGCGTACATGTCGTGCTTGAAGGCGGTCTCCCGCACCGTGCGCTTGAACACGAACACCTGGTCGGCAAGGCTCATCGGGTCGCCGTGCCGGAAGTTGATCTCCATCTGCGCGGCGCCGTTCTCGTGAATCAGCGTATCGACCTGCAGCTGCTGCGCATCCGCATACTCGTACATGTCCTCGACGAAGTCCTCGAATTCCGAGACTGCATCAATGCTGTAGGAAAGCCGGGCGGACTCGCGCCGGCCGGAGCGACCGATGGGCGGAATCAACTCGATATCGGCATCCGTATTGCGGCTCACCAGGTAGAACTCCACCTCCGGCGCAATCACCGGCTTCAGGCCGAGGGCCCTGTAGGCGTCGAGCACTTTGCGCAGGATGGTGCGCGAGGCCAGCGGGTGCAGCTTGCCGTTCATGGTGTAGCAGTCATGGATAAGCTGTGCCGTGGGCTCCCGCGCCCAGGGCACCACGCGCAGGGTGCTCACATCCGGCTTCAGGAGCATGTCGGTATCCGTCGGCTCGACAAAGTCCCAGTGCTCGTCACAGTACTCGCCGGTGACCGTCTGCACGAGTATGCTCTCCGGCAGCTTTGGATAGGTGTCGTTCAGAAACTGGTGGGCGGGGATGAACTTTCCGCGGGCGTTGCCGGTGAGGTCGGGAACCAGCACCTCCACTTCGGAGATCTGGTGCTCCTTGATCCAGTTCCTGATGACCTGTTTGTCGTCTTCCATGGGGACGTCCGGCAGCGCAGTCCCGGCAGTATCGCAGTACCGGCGAGACGCCGGCAAGTGGCGCTACCCCCATGGTGGTATCATGCGCGGCGTGATGCGATTGCTATAGTCCGCCGGATGCCCAACGCCCAGACAGACGTCGATTCCTGGTACGCCGCAAGTGCCAACCGCGAGCTCAGCTTTCCGCCCCTCGCGGGCGACGCGCGGGCAGACGTGTGTATCGTCGGTGGCGGCTACACCGGACTCTCGAGTGCCATTCACCTGCGCAAGCGTGGCTACAGCGTCATTCTGCTCGAGGCCAACCGCGTGGGCTGGGGAGCCTCCGGGCGCAATGGCGGCCATGTCGGCACGGGCCAGCGCGCCGGCCAGAAGGAGCTTGAGGCCCTGGTCGGCATGGAGCAGGCGCGCGCCCTCTGGAACCTGGGCCTCGAAGGCGTGCAGACCGTCTGCGACCTGATCGAGGAGTTCGCGGTTGACTGCGAGCTCAAGGCCGGGAACCTCCACGCGGCAAGCTGCGCCGGCGATGCCCGCGAGCTGGCCGAGGAAGTGGAGCACCTGCAGAACTGCTACAACTACTCTGAGCTCAGCTTTGTCGAAAGATCTGCGCTGGCGGAGCTGACCTCGGGGCAGGGCTTTCACGGCGCGGCACTGGATCGCGGCGCCCGGCACCTTCATCCCCTCAACCTTGCGCTCGGGCTCGCCGCGGCGGCCGCGCAGCTCGGCGCCAACCTGCACGAGGGCAGCCGGGTCACCGGCTACAGCGAGGGCGAGTCCATCGAGGTGCGGACCGCCGCGGGCAGGGTGCAGGCCGACTTCCTGCTGCTCGGCTGCAACGGCTACCTCGACCGCCTGGAGCCGCGCACCGCCGGGCGCATCATGCCGATCAACAACTACATGCTGGCGACGGAGCCGCTCCCGGAGGCAACCGCACGACGCCTGATACGTGACGACACCTCCATGTCGGACACGCGCTTTGTGGTCAATTACTGGAAACTGTCCGCGGACAACCGGCTCCTGTTTGGCGGTGGCGAGTCCTACAGCCGGCGCTTTCCCGCCGACATCAGATCCTTCGTGCGCCCGCACATGCTGAAGATATACCCGGAACTTGCCAACGTGCGCATCGACTACGGCTGGGGAGGAACACTCGCCATCACCATGAACCGCATGCCGGATTTCGGCCGCCTGTCGCCGCGGGTCTACTACGCCCACGGGTATTCCGGTCACGGCGTGCCCATTGCGGTGCTTGCCGGCAAACTGGCCGCCGAAGCCATGGCCGGCCACGCGGAGCGCTTTGATGTCATGGCAACGGTGCCTTCACCGCGTTTCCCCGGCGGCACCCTGCTGCGCTGGCCGGGCCTGGTGGCCGGCATGCTCTTCTACAGCCTGCGCGACCGGCTGGCGCGCTGAACATGGCGCTGATTCCCCTGCGGACACAGGCCGACGACAACTGGCAGCAGCAGCTGCGCGAGGCGATTCGCACACCAGACGCCCTCGCCAATGCCCTGGGCCTGGAACCTGCCGAGCTCGGCTTCTCGGCGCAGGCGGATCGCGACTTCGCCATGCTGGTACCGCGGGCCTTCGTCGCGCGCATGACGCCCGGCGATGCACGCGACCCCCTGCTTCGGCAGGTGCTCGCCGGTGCGGCGGAGGAAAGCAGCCCACCCGACTACAGCGATGATCCCGTCGGCGAGACGGGCAGCGCCAATCCGGTGCCGGGCATCATTCACAAGTACCACGGCCGCCTGCTGCTGACCGTGGCCAGCGGCTGTGCCGTTAACTGCCGGTACTGCTTCCGGCGGCATTTTCCCTATGCCGACAACCAGCTCAGCCGACGCGAGTGGCAGCGGGCGGTCGACTATATCCGGGCCGACAGCAGCGTCGGCGAAGTCATTCTCAGCGGTGGCGATCCACTGGTGGCACGCGACGACTACCTGTCGGAACTGGTAAGCGCCCTGGCCGCAATTCCGCAGGTTCACACCCTGCGCATTCATACACGCCTGCCGGTGGTCATTCCCGCCAGGGTGACGCCGGAGCTGGCGGATGCCCTCTGCCGTCCCGGCCTGTCGACGGTAGTGGTCCTGCACAGCAATCACCCGAATGAAATCGATGCCGGGGTCACGGCGGCGGCAGCAAGCCTGCGCGCCGCGGGTATCACGCTGCTCAACCAGTCCGTCCTGCTGGCGGGCATAAACGACCGCGCCGATATTCTCGAGCAGCTCTCCACTGCCCTGTTCCGCGCCGGCATTCTGCCCTACTACCTGCACCTGCTTGATCGCGTCAGGGGCGCTGCACATTTCGCCGTCGACGAGACGCGCGCACGGGCACTGGTGGGCGAACTCGCGGTGCGCTGCGCCGGCTACCTGGTGCCACGTCTGGTGCGTGAAAGCGCCGGCGAGGGCAGCAAGCGGGAGCTTGCACCGTTATACCCGCACTGACCGTCTGCTCCACGCGCATGCACTGCGGCCCGGCGGTAACTCAGTGACCGCCTGGCCTCTCTGTACTTGCCAGGCATGAGCGCATAAAGTTGCGCCTTGACCGCCCTTCCACGACAAGCATACACACCATGGCCAGACAGACACTCTCCCCCGAAGACGCGATGAAGCGCGCCCGGCAGCTTGCGTCACAGGATCAGCTGGATGCGGCAAAGCGGCTGTATCACCAGATTCTTCAGCAGTACCCGCAGAACAAGAAGGCGAGGAAGGCCCTGCGGGATCTTCAGGGAAAGCGCGGCGAGGTGGCGGCGCTGACGCAGGCCGACTTCGAGCGGGTTGCAGCGCTCATGCAGACGAACCTGGCGAAGGCCCGCAGCGAGGCGGCGCGGCTCTGTCGTCTGCATCCGGATCAGCCGGCCCTGCACAATCTGCACGGTGTTATCTGCAGCCGCCTGGGCGACAGGACCGAGGCGGTGGCCTGTTTCGAGCAGGCACTGCGCGAGGAACCGAGATTCGCTGACGCCCTCAACAACCTGGCATCCACCCTCGGCGAACTGCGCCGCTTCGAGGACGCAGTGACATGTTTCGAGGCCCTGTTGAAGACCGTCGGTGGCGATGCGGAAATTCACTACAACCACGGAAACGCACTGCGTCAGTGTGGCCGTAGCAGGGAGGCCGTGAACGCCTACAAAAAGGCGCTCAACCTGCGCCCCCTCTACCCCCAGGCCTACAACAACATGGGCAATGCGCTGCACGACCAGGAAGACCCCCGGCAGGCGGCCATCTGCTACGAAAACGCCCTGGAAATCGATCCGGACTTCGATGAGGCGAACCGCAACCTGGCGCAGACCCATTTCCTTGCGGACAGATTCCCGCAGGCCGAGAAGCTGTATCGCAGACTGCTGAAGAAGGATCCGCGGGACGCCAACGCCCAGCTCGGTGTCGCCAACTGCCTGGTAAACCGGGGCGACACCCGGGAGGCCATTGCCGCGCTGGAGCGTGTCCTGGAGCTGGCCCCGGAGGCACCATCGGCGAACCACCTGCTGGCGGCACTGCGTGGCGACCGCCGCAGCAGCGCGCCGACCGAATACACGCGCGCGGTTTTCGACAGCTATGCCGAGCGCTTCGAACAGCATCTGACATCCGACCTCGCCTACGATGGCCCGGCCGAGCTGCGGCGGCTTTTCGACGGCCTCCCCGACAGTGACCTGCAGCGGGAGAATGCCCTGGACATCGGCTGCGGCACCGGCCTCGCCGGCGTGGCGTTCAAGAACCGCACTGCCCGACTCGTGGGGCTGGACCTGTCTGCGGGCATGCTGTCGAAAGCCGCCGAGAAGGGGGTCTACGATCACCTGTTCGCGATCGATGCCGTCGCTTTCCTGTCCCGGCAGCCAGAGGTATTCGATCTGGTCCTGTGTGCCGACGCACTGCCCTATGTCGGCGACCTGGCGCCGCTGTTCAACGGCGTCGCCAATCGACTTGCGCCGGGCGGACTGTTCCTGTGCAGCACGGAACTGGCGCCATCCGGCAGCTATACCCTGCAGTCCAGCGCGCGTTTTTCCCACAGCAACGATTACGTCAACCAGGTTGCACAGGCGGCAGGCATGCCGGTCGTCGCCGAGGATGTGATCAACCTGCGCAGGGAGCGCGATGCCTGGATTCGCGGCGGCATCTACTGCCTGCAACGCCCGACCTGACGCGGCAGGCACACAACAGAACCCGAGGTCAGAACGTGAACGTCGCCTGGGTGTAGCCGTAGGCAGCGCCTGCGGTCATCGGGCTCCCCGGCGCCGTGTCCAGAAACCGGCCCTTGTCGAGATAGGTGGCACCCGCTTCAAGCTGCAGCGCCCCTCCGGGGTCGGTCCAGCGCGCGGACAGCTCCCATTGATGTCCGATAAAGCGCCCCGAGTCTCCGCTCTCATCACCCAGTCCCGAACCCGGCAGCACATCGCGGCGGCTTTCCAGCCAGGCGGCGCGATAGGCAAAGCGCATCCCGACGGCCGGTGTTGGCCGCAACTCCAGCATGGCGCCCGGCGACAGGAGGTTGCTGCGCGTGAGCAGACCATAGAAACCCGAGGGTCCCAGTTCAAAGGCCCGCGCACCGAAAAGCCTGTCAAAGCGTTCGCTGCGGCCATCGCCTGGGTCGGCATCGCCACTCGCTGCATCAAAGCGCAGGGCGAAAGCGGAATCCCAGGCCCCGCCCAGGGGCAGGCGGGCACTGGCGTGTACCGACCATGCGCGGTGGTCAAGATCCTGCGACCGGGCGGCCCGGCCATCCCGCGAGCGCCCGTACTGTACTGCGCCTTCCCACTCCAGGCGCCAGTTCGCGACCTCGCCCCGGGCGCGAGACCCAAGTGTCCATAGCTGGCGGCGGGTCGAGGGATTCCGTGCCGCGGCGGCGGTGCGCAGGCCGAACAGGTAGGCATCTACCCGCCAGCCGTGACCGGGAGACAGATGATCGACGCTGACCCCCCAGAACCGGCGGTCGCGGCTCGCCGTGTCCAGCCGCACCCTGTTATCGTCCAGGCTGAGGCGATCATCGGGTCGACGCCTGTTCGGCGACGTATAGAGCGCAGACACTGACCAGTCACCCGCTCCCTGCCAGCGGGTCCGGACGCCGGTGAAGGCATTGGAGGTATTGCGGAAGTTATTCCGCGCCAGCAGGCGTCGCGAACCATAGTTCATGGTCAACCGGCCCACCATGATATCCAGCTCGCCGCCATCCGCGCGCGCGCCAAGCCTCGCCGCGACGTAGGCCTGAAGCGGCTCCAGTGCATTGACGTCGTCCGTGCCCAGAGGCGTGTGCGAATTGAACCAGTAGGCGCGCGAGTCCTGCAGCTCGATTCCGCCACGATACGGACCGGCTTCTGCCGTCGCATGCAGCAAGAGGCGCGAAACGAACAGATGATCCGAGCGCGCCTCGACCGGCCGGAAGGTGTTGTCGAGTAGCTCGACGCGAGCCCGGTAGGAACCCTCGACGCCCATCTGCAGCCCTGCCGTGTCCGTCTGCGCAGTCGCGGTACCGACAAGAAACGCAAAGGCAAGCCACGGCGCTGCTGCGGCGAGCGCCAGACCCGATGCGTTCACGGCTTTTGTATTGCAACGCGCATACCGGCGAGGATACAGCAAACTGCACGCTGGTCATCACAGGCCGGCAAATGTCACACTATCGTCACATTATCGTCATATTGTTATCTTTCTATAATGTTTGTGCACCAAAATGGCGCGTTTTCAAATGGCGGGTACCCGCCGGGATCCGGGAACCACGATCCCAGGGGAGACTCCAGGATGCGGGCTCTATTGTTCGGTTTTCTCACTGTTCTCTGGTCGGTATGCGCTGCCGACACAGCGCCGGAGGACGTGCAGCTGTACCTCGACCCCGACACCGGAGAGGTGAGCAGCCGGCAGGCGCCCGGACACGTCCCGCTCGGGACCTATCTGTCCGCAGAGGCTCTGGCCGCGCAGCAGGCCGCCACGGCGCGCCAGCCCCCGCAGCCTGGCCGATCTCGACAAGGACGCAGCTTCCTACGACCTGCGACGGATCCGTACCAGTCTCTCGGGCACCGTCATTGACCCGCGCCTGTCATTCCACATCGAGCACGACTGGAACGAGACCGTTATCCGGGATTTCTTCCTCGAGTTCGAACTCAATGACAGCGCCACACTCTGGCTGGGACGCGGCAAGGCCCTCTACAACATGGAATTCTGGATTTCCTCCGGCCGACAGCAGTTCGTGGAACGGACCATCGCGCACAGCCTGTTCACCCTCAACCGGCAGCAGGGGGCACAGCTCTTCGGCCGCCTGTTCCGGGACACCCCGGCGGACCTCAGCTATGCGCTCGGCGTGTTCACCGGCCGCGGTGGCGCCCTGGGCAGCAATGATGACGATCATCTGATGTACACCTCCCGCCTGCAGTGGAACGCGCTGGGCGGTGACATCGGCAGTGCGCACGGCGACCTGGCTTTCAGCCCTTCTCCGCGCATCAACCTGGCGGTTGCGGCCATGACCAACCGCAGCGACTGCACGCGCTTCGGCTCGGGCGCAGACAGCTGCCGCTCACTGCCCCGATTCATTGCCAGCGACCAGGCGCTGGACGGGCAATTCGACGTCGGGCAGGCC
>JAWLGG010000193.1:0-5969 GCA_041685155.1 Chromatocurvus sp. | reverse complement strand
ATCAGCGAGGACCGGTCCGAGCATGCCTTTGCCCAGGCGGCGCTGCAGCGACTCGAGGAGCTCACTGACAGTGATATCGCCTTCCTGCATTTCATCCATGAAGATCGTCAGGAAATCGAGCTGTTCGCCTGGTCGCCACGCACGCAGCAGCGCGGCTTGCACCCGGTCGACTCCGCGTCGCGTTATCCCCTGTCGGAGGCCGGGCTCTGGGCCGAGGGCGTGCGCACGCGACGCCCCAGCATCGTTAATGACTGCGCCGACATCGCGAGTTGTCAGGCAAGGCGGTCTGGCCACGTGGACATCAAGCGCCTGGTGGCGGTCCCGCTGGTAGACTACGGAGCCGTGGTCATGCTGATCAGCGTGGGCAACAAGCAGACCGACTATGCCGACAGGGATGTCGAGACGGTGCAGCTGTTCGCCAACGAAATCTGGCGACTTATACAGCGTGGCCGCTATCAGGCAAGCCTGAAGCAGGCCAGCATGGTCTACGACTATGCCCGGGAAGGGATTATCGTCACCGATGCGCGCAACCGGATCGTCGATGTGAATCCCGCGTTCGAGAGGATTTCCGGCTATGCGCGGGAGGAGGTGCTTGGCAAGGACCCGAGCATATTCAATTCGGGGCGTCAGACGGCGATGTTCTACCGCGAGATGTGGCAGCGCATCAACGAAGACGGCGTGTGGGAAGGCGAGATATGGAACCGGCGCAGGAATGGCGAGGTCTACCCACAGCACCTTAATGTGAGCGTCACCCGGGATGCCGCGGGCAATATTCTCAACCACATCGCCCTGTTCTCTGACATCTCGCTGCAGAAAAAGCAGCAGGATGAGCTGGAGCGACTGGTGCACTATGATCCGTTGACGGGCCTGCCGAACCGCGTCATGTTCATTGAGCGCCTGCAGCAGTCCATGGCGCAGGTCATCCGCCAACACCGGCGGCTCGCGGTTGCCTTCATGGACCTGGATGGTTTCAAGGAGGTCAACGATGTCCACGGTCACGATGCAGGTGACGAGGTGTTGATCGAGATTGCCGCGCGGCTGAAGTCGGCGCTGCGTATCGAGGACACCATTGCGCGCCTGGGTGGCGATGAGTTTGTCGCTATTCTGGTCGACTTCGATACGCTGTCCGTCGTGCAGCCGCTGTTCGACCGCTTGCTGGCGGCGGCCTCTGCACCCCTGACCGCCAACGGTATCGCGGTGCAGGTGTCAGTCAGTATTGGCGTGTCACTCTACCCCCGGGATGACAACAGCGACCTGCAGCCCGAGCAGCTGGTGCGCGAGGCGGACCAGGCCATGTACCAGGCGAAGAACTCGGGCAAGAACCGACTCGCCTTTTACGGCGATCCGGGATGAGTGATGCACAACCGGTAACGTCTCTGGTGCACGCTTGGCGTGCCGGGGGGGCTTACACGGGAGGCGTATTGATCGCGCCGGAGGAATAGCTGAATGCCATGCCGGCCTGCTTGGCGTGGTACATGGCGCGGTCCGCCTCGCGCTGCAGTTCCTGCAGTGTGTGTCCATCTTCGGGATAGTGCGCGACGCCAACGCTTGCCGAAATCGACAGGAAGCTTCCAGCATAGGCAATGGGCTGCGCCAGTGCCTCGGACAGTCGCCCGAGCATGGCTTCCAGCTGTGGTGCTGGCGGGCGATCCGAGAGCAGAATCACGAACTCGTCGCCACCCGTGCGGGCGATCACATCCGATGCCCGCAGGTGCGTCGCCAGGCGTCGCGCGGTTTCCACGAGGGCGAGGTCCCCGGCTTCGTGGCCGTTGAGGTCGTTTACCGCCTTGAAACGATTGAGATCGATCAGCAGCAGTGCGTGATGCCCGGGCATGCGCAGCAGGCGCTCGGCGGCGTGCGCCAGGCCACTGCGGTTGGCAACGCCCGTGAGGGGGTCGGTAGCGGCAGCGAGAGCAAGGTGCGCGGCGCGAAGGTCCAGCTCGGCTTTCTCTGTCTGCACCCGGTTGATGCGCGCACTCAGTGCCACGGCAAACAGGATCATTTCCGCGGAGACACCCAGCTGCAGTGCGTTGGCGAGCAGGAAGGGCGAGTCCAGCAGGCCCCAGTTCACGAGCACAACAAGCACAGCCGACAGGAACAGGGCGGCCTGAGCCCCGAGGTACCACAGCGCCCGCGCCGAGCCCCGTCGCCAGAGCATGAAGGCGATGCAGGCCATGAACAGGACGCCACAGAGCGCGAGAATTTCCGTGAGGGTCTGTGCCTGTTCACGGAAACCGGCAAGGCCTACTGCCAGGGTGGCAAGCGCGGCGAGCCCCAGGCCCAGCGCGCCGTGATCGGCGCGGGGCATGGTGTCCCGCAGTGACAGGAAGGCGCGGGCGAAAAGTGCCGAGAATAGCAGCCACAGCGCCGGCGCCGCCGTGTAGCTGTGGAGAATCAACCACGGCGCGTCTGGCCACAGGTAGTGCGCCGCGTGACCGTTGTAGGTTGACAGCGTCACCAGCGCGGAGGCGCAGGTGAGTACATAAAACAGATAGGCGCGACTGCGAAAGGCGATTGCGAGCACGAGGTTGTACACCAGGAGTGTCACCAGTATGCCGTAGCAGATACCGTCGAACAGGGTCTTGTGCTTGCGCGCGGCGAGGTAGTCGGCGGCGGGCCAGAGTTCGGGGTCCACGGTCAGCCGGATGGCGGAGTCCAGGCGCAGGTACATGGTGTAGACGCCGGGTTGCGTCAGGCGCAGTGGGAAGACCAGTCGCTCATTGCCCAGGGGTCGCGTGGCAAAAGGGTGGTTCAGGCCGGAACGGATCGCGCCCTCGCGGGTGTGTCCGGCAGCGTCAAAAGGACCCAGGAACAGGGCGTCCTCCACCGCGGTGGTGGGCAGGGCGAGCAGCCAGTCGCCACCGCCACTGTGGTCAAGTCGCAGCCGGAACCTCAGCCACAGAGGGCCGGCGGCGCCGACCTCCAGGGGTGTCACACCGCGCTGCCAGGCAACCTCCTCCGGGGGCACAGTGCTCCCGGCAGAGGCAGCTGCCGGGTCTTCGCGCCAGCTGTCGATATGCGCGACGAGACTGACCGCAGCGCCTGTCCGTGCAAGGTCCACCGGTGGCGCGATGGCGGCAAGTGCAATGCCTGGCAAGCCAGCCAGCAATACTGCGGCGAGCAGGTACCGGAACACGCAGGTAGCAACCGTGGTTGTAGCGCCTTTGCATACAGGGCTGGGACAGTCTTGCAGGTTGTCGGCGCTATCGTTCGCGGGTTCGGCGCTGGGGGCTGGATCGGGAGACATCGGGCTGTGGCGTGGTAGACGAGGCCACACAGTACGATGATGCGCCCGGCGTGGCAACGATTCCGTGCCACAGCGGGGTTTTGTGCGGCTCCCTCAGTCCGTCGGTGGTGACGTCAGCGTGACGGCGCCGCGGATATCGCCCAGCTGGAAACCGGTTGCGGTGTCATCCGGATAGTATTCGTCAATGCCTGCCTTTACCGCCGGGGCCAGGGACTCGCCATACAGCGTCTACTACCTGTGCCTGCATGTATCGGTATCTCCCATCCACCCACTCGCCGTGGTTCAGTTCGCCCGGGCCGGCACCGTCCCGGCGCAGGGCTTCCAGCTGCAGCAGAGTGGCGGTTTCCCAGGTGTCCGGCGTCCCGCGATCACTGTTGCGCGGCTGCAGGCTGACGCGTCCGACATTCCAGCCAGTCCTCTCGCTCACGCGGTCGGCGATGGCCGGAGCCTCTACGGCGCAGCCCTCGATGGCTGCAACGGGGCCCTGTGTCTGCATGTAACCCTGCAGCATGGGTTTCACCTCGCCGACGAATGCCTTGACGATGCGTTTCGCCTCGGCCTCGGTCGCCTCCCGGTCGGGCGCTGCGAGGGTGGCTGCAGCCGAAATCAATGCCAGGCCGATCATACCGCCGCGAATTGTGTTCATGATTTCATTTTCCCTGATTACCCTTGACGGCATCACGATGACACAGTGGATTGTCCGCGGCATTGATCTGCCTCAGGTTCAGGCGGATAACTGTTCGCTGCGCGGTGTGTTGCCTGAAAAGACGTAGCGGCGCGGCAGAAAGCTGTCACTGCTCGCCTCGCGGATGTCGTCGGCATAAGGGCCCCGCGGTGGCGTTGCCAGGAAGGCCCCTGTGGCCGGAAATGGATACATCTGGTCGTAGCGGGCCACATGGTGCTGGTTGACCCGGCGATAGAGGTGCGAACGGGTGATCTCACTCGGACTGTGCAGGCCCGCGGAGGATACGATATCGAGCAGGGCGTGCACGGTCTCCCGCTGGTAGCGCGCGACCCGGTTGCCCTTGTCGGTGACGTCGAGGCCGCGGGTCAGGCGCGGATCCTGCGTCGTGATCCCGGTAGGGCAGCGATTGGTATTGCACACCAGGGATTGCACGCAGCCCATCGCCAGCATCATGCCGCGGGCGCTGTTGCACAGGTCGGCACCAAGGGCGAGAGCCCTGGCAATGTGAAACGCGGTGAACAGCTTGCCGGCGGCGATCACGCGGATGTCCTCGCGCAGGTCGAAACCGATCAGGCAGTCGACAACGAATGCCAGACCGTCACGCAGTGGCATTCCCACCGAGTTGCTGTACTCCAGGGGTGCTGCGCCAGTGCCACCCTCGCCGCCGTCGACGGTAATGAAGTCCGGACGGATGCCGGTTTCGACCATGGCCTTGCAGATGGCGATGAATTCGCTTTCCCGGCCGACGCAGAGTTTGAAGCCCACCGGTTTTCCCTCGGACAGCTGCCGCAGGTGGTGGACGAAGTCCAGCAGCTCCCTGGGCGAGGAAAAGGCGCTGTGGGTCGATGGAGAAACTACCTCGGTATGGGGCGCGACGCCGCGAATAGTGGCGATAAGGTCGTCGTTCTTGCTCGCGGGAAGAATACCGCCGTGTCCGGGCTTGGCGCCCTGTGACAGCTTGATCTCTATCATGCGCACGCAGTCCAGCGTCGCCGTGTCACGGAATTTCTTTGCCGAGAAGGTGCCGTCCGGGTTGCGACAGCCGAAGTAGCCCGTGCCGATCTGCCACACCAGGTCACCGCCGTGCTCGCGGTGAAACTGCGACAGGCCGCCCTCGCCCGTGTTGTGGTAGAAGCCGCCCAGGGCAGCGCCGCGATTCAGCGCACGGACGGCGTTGGCGCTGAGTGAGCCAAAGCTCATTGCCGATATATTCAGCAGGCTGGCCGCGTAGGGCTTCTGGCACTCTCTGCCGCCAATGCGCACCCGCGGATCCTGGTCCATGTCTCTGACATTAAGCGCGCCGATGGAGTGGCCGATCCACTCGTAGCCATCGCGTGCCGTGTCTACGCGGGTGCCGAAGGGAATGCTGGCGAGGTCTCCTTTCGCGCGCTGATAGACGATGGATCGGAACATGCGATTTATCGGCGCGCCGTCAGTGTCCGATTCCAGCAGGTACTGCCGGATAAACGGTCGCAGGTGCTCCATGGCCCATCGCGCGCGTGCAAACAATGGAAAGTTGCGCCGCAGGCTGTGCTCGTGCTGCAGCATGTCCTGCAGGCCAAGGCCCAGTGTGGTTAGCGTGACCAGAAACAGTATCCAGGTCCACAGGGAGTCCAGTCCGGCCAGGTAGAGAAGTGCAAGAACCAGACCGTGGATCAGGAAAAACCATGGGTGCATTGGGGAGTGCTCTCAGTTGCGTCGTTACGCCGGAGTGTACACAAAAGCGTGGCTGCGCTCAGTCGTGGCTGCGGGCATTGCGCGCGTTCTCAATGATGCGCCAGATCATCGGCGTGAAGATGAGCTGCATGGCCAGCGCCATCTTGCCACCCGGGCAGACAATGGTGTTTGCGCGCGACATCCGGGGTCCTTCGAGCATGGACAGCAGGTAGTGAAAGTCGATGCCGCGGGGTTTGGCGAAGCGGATTACCGGCATGGATTCGTCCGCGGTCGGAGTACTGCGGGCGATGCAGGTAGAGGTCCAGAGCGAATAAAAAAGGCGCGACCCGAGAGGGGGGGGTGGTAGCGCCCAGGGGAGGG
>JAWLGG010000192.1:0-5974 GCA_041685155.1 Chromatocurvus sp. | reverse complement strand
GGCTTTGTCGCCGGGCCGTTAGTTGGCGGCTTGCTGTACCAGGTGCAGGCGCCGCTGGCGCCGCTGTTCGCCGCGCTTGTATTTTTCCTTGCCCTTGCTGTGCTGGCGCTGACGCAGCGCGGCGCCTAGACATTATGGCCTACCGTCGATAGGCCATAATGTCTAGTCAGTCGGCTAGCAGGGTCTCCAGCGCGCGGCGCAGGGTGCCGGGCAGGGGCACCGGCCGGTCGCCCGGCCTGCCGACAAAGACATGTACCGAGAAACCCTGGGCGCAGGGGCTGTCCTCGCCGCGCCGGAAAATACCCACGCCGTAGCGTACCGAGCTGTTGCCCAGGTGGTCGACGCGCAGGCCGGCCTCGAGGGCATCCGGATAGGCGGCAGGCTTCAGGTAATCGCAGCCGGAGCTGACCACGAAGCCGACGACATCGCCGGCAGTGATATCAAGGCCGCCCTCCTCGATCAGGAAACGGTTCACCACCGAGTCGATATAGGCGTAATACACCACATTGTTGATGTGGCCGTAGATATCGTTGTCGGACCAGCGGGTATCGAGCGAATAGAAAAAACGGTAGTCACTGCGGGGGGCGGCGGCCTCTCGGCTCATGCGGATGCTCCGTAGGCCGCACGGTAAATGGCACGGGCGTCGTCCAGCGTCACCTCCCGGGGATTGTTCACCAGCAGACGCTGCTGCAGCATGGCATCTTCCGCCAGACGGTCGATATCCTCATGGCGAACGCCCGCGGCGGACAGGGTGGCGGGCAGCGCCACATCGTCGATGAGCTCGCGCAGGGCATCGATCAGGGCCTGCGTCTTCGCCTCGTCACTGCCGGCGACCGCCTTGCCGACCACCAGTTCCGCCAGCTCCGCGTAAAGATAGCTCGCCGCGGGCATATTGAATGCCAGCACGCTGGGCAGCACCAGCGAGTTACTCAGGCCGTGGGGAATGTGGTAGTGCCCGCCGAGGGGATAGGCCAGCGCGTGAACCGCTGCGACCGGTGCGTTGGCAAAGGCCTGGCCCGCCTGCATGGCGCCCAGGAGCATGGCGCCGCGCGCCTCCCGGTTGCCGCCGTCGTGGACCGCGGTGCGGATATTCCTCGACAGCAGCAGCAGCGCGCTGCGGGCCAGGTTGTCCGAGATCGGGTTTTTTTTGTGCCGGGAGGTGTACGCCTCGATGGCGTGGACCATGGCATCGACGCCGGTCATGGCGGTCACCGCCGGCGGCAGGCCCAGTGTCAGGTCCGGATCGAGAACCGCAACATCCGGCAGCAGCACCGTTGACGAGATACCCGCCTTGGTGGTCTCCCCGGTTGTCACGACCGCCACAGGTGTGACCTCGGAACCGGTCCCCGCCGTGGTCGGCACCAGGATCAATGGCAGGCGCCCACCGCGCACCTGGTCGACGCCGTACATCTCCGGCAGGGGCTGGGAGCCGTCCAGTAGCGCCGCGACGACCTTCGCCACATCCATGGAGCTGCCACCGCCCACCGCAATGACACCGTCCGCGGCATGCTCGCGCGCCAGCGCGGCGGCCGCCTCCACCACGGACTCCGGCGGGTCCTCGCGCACCTGGTCGAACAGGATCACCTCGAGACCGGCGCCTTCCAGCGCCTGCTGCAGCGGCGGCACCAGTCCGATGGTCACGAGGCCAGGATCGGTGACCAGCAGCGGGCGACGAATGCCCAACGGCGCGCAGAGCGCCTCGAGTTCGCGCGCGGCGCCGGGGCCACTGACAATCCGCCCGACGGTATTGAAGGTGTATGCGGTCATCGTCGCCCGTCCTCATTCATTCCATGGTGAGTATGACCTTGCCGCGAGCGCGGCGCTCGATCATGCACGCGTAGGCCTTGCCGTAGTCCTCTAGCGGAAAGATATCCGTGACCACCGGTTTCAGCTCACCGGATTCGAACATGGCCCAGAGCTCCTCGATATTGCGCAGGTTCTCCTCCGGCTCCTCGCTGGTGAAGCGCCCCCAGAAAACCCCCATGATGGAACAGCCCTTGAGCAGGGTCAGGTTGAGGGGGATGCTCGGGATGGGGCCGCTGGCAAAGCCGATCACCAGATAGCGTCCCTTCCAGGCCATGCCGCGAATGGCCGGCTCAGAGAAATCGCCGCCCACCGGGTCGTAGACCACATCCACGCCCTTGCCGCCAGTCAGCTCCTTGATGGCGCTCTTCAGGTCGACCTCGCTGTAGTTGATGACCTCGTCCGCCCCCAGATTGCGGCACAGTTCCAGCTTTTCCTCGCTGCTCGCCGCGGCGATCACGCGCGCGCCCATGCGCTTGCCCAGCTCCACGGCGGTAACGCCGACGCCGCCCGCGGCGCCGAGCACCAGCAGGGTCTCGCCCGGCTGCAGGTTGGCCCGCTGCTTGAGCGCGTGGTAGGAGGTGAAGTAGGTCACGGAGACCCCCGCCGCCTGGATGTGGCTTAGTGCCTCCGGCTTGCGAAATACTCCCTTCTCGTTCGCGGCGATGCGTCCGCAGAAGGCGCCGACCCCGGCCATGGAGATGACGCTGTCACCCACAGCGAAGCGGGTCACCTCGCTCCCGACCGCACTGACAACGCCCGAGCACTCGCCGCCGGGAATGAAGGGCAGGTCCGGCTGGATCTGGTATTTTCCCTGAATAATCAGTACGTCCGGAAAATTCAGCCCCGCGGCCTTTACGTCTATCATCACGTCGTGTTCGCCGAGCTCCGGCTCAGGCCAGTCGCTGACCAGGTCGAGTTTCCCGGGGCCGCCGTGCTCCCTGCATACCAGTGCTTTCATCGTTTCCCCTCGCGCATCATCCGCGCTGTGATTCCCGTTGCAGAAACAGCGCCCGCGGGCGCCGCCGGTACTGACTGTCTGGCTCACGCGACCTCGAACAGGCCGGCCGCGCCCATGCCGCCGCCAACGCACATGGTGACGACCACGTACTTCACGCCGCGGCGCCTGCCCTCGATCAGCGCGTGACCGATCATCCGCGAGCCGCTCATGCCGTAGGGGTGGCCGACGGATATGGCGCCACCGTTGACGTTCAGGCGCTCGTTGTCAATGCCCAGCTGGTCGCGACAGTAGATCACCTGCACCGCAAATGCCTCGTTGAGCTCCCACAGGCCGATATCATCCACCGACAGTCCGTGCTCCCTGAGCAGTTTCGGCACGGCAAAGACCGGGCCGATACCCATCTCGTCGGGTTCACAGCCGGCAACGGCGATGCCACGATAGTAGCCCAGCGGGCTGAGGCCCAGGCGCTCTGCCTCCGCGGCCTCCATCACCACCTGCGCCGACGAGCCATCGGACAGCTGGGACGCGTTGCCCGCCGTGATGGTGCCGCCCTCGATCACCGTTTTCAGACCGGACAGACCCTCGGCCGTGGTCGCGCGCAGGCCCTCGTCGGCAGACACCGTGGCCTCCGCCTCGGACTGATCACCGGTTTCCTTGTTCCAGACAATGCGCTTGCAGGTCACCGGGGTCAGCTCGTCGTCGTAGCGGCCGGCCTCGTAGGCCGCCGCCGTGCGCTGCTGGGACTGCAGGCCGTATTCGTCCATCTGCTCGCGGGAAATGCCGTAGCGCTTTGCCACCACCTCCGCCGTCTGCAGCATGGGCATGTGCACGTCCGGGTGCATGGCCACCAGTTCGTCGTCCACCATGCGGTGCACGTTCATGTGCTCGTTCTGCACCAGCGAGATGGACTCGAGTCCACCGCCCACCACGCAGGTCATGCCGTCATGCAGGATCTGCTTGGCCGCCGTGGCCACCGCCATGAGCCCGGACGAGCACTGGCGATCCAGCGTCATGCCCGGTACCGAGACAGGCAGCCCCGCGCGCAGGGCGATCTGCCGTGCCACGTTCTGGCCGGTGGCCCCCTGCTGCAGGGCGCAGCCCATGATGACGTCGTCTACCTGGGCCGGGTCAATCCCCGCGCGGCGCACGGCTTCCGCCACGGAGGCGGCACCCAGGGTTGCGCCGGCGAGGTTGTTGAACCCGCCGCGGTAGGCCTTGCCGATGGGCGTGCGTGCGGTGGATACAATGACTGCTTCTCTCATGATGTTCTCCTGTTGTTTCCGAGATGGTGGCCGCAATGGTGGCGCTGGTGTCGCCAGCGTGATGTGGCGGCGTTGCCGCCAGCCCGATTCAGTCCAGCTTGATACCCAGGCCGTCCGCGGCCTTGCCGATCATCTTGGCGGTCTGCTCGAATCCGGCCTTGAGCGCCCGCTCGCCGCCGGTTGCGGCAATCGCGTCCCAGTGCGCGGCGATGCCTTCCGGGGATTGCTCCTCCGGCGACAGCCAGATCCCGTCACTCTCGACGATACGCGACACCGCGAAGGAACCGGCACCGGCCGCGAGGATGGTGTGGGTGGGGGCGTCCTCGCTGACCAGGTAGAGCACCGCCGGAGTGACAGTCTCAGGCGTCAGCAGTTCAAATGCCTGCTCGGGCATCAGGCCCTCGGTCATGCGCGTACCCGCCGTCGGCGCCAGGGCGTTGACGCGGATATTGTACTTGGCACCCTCCTGCACCAGGGTGTTCATGAGTCCGACCACGCCCATCTTCGCCGCACCGTAGTTGGTCTGGCCGAAGTTGCCATAGAGGCCGGAGGACGAGGTCGTCACAACAATGCGACCGTACTCCTGCGCTTTCATGATATCCCACACGGCTTTTGTGCAGTACACCGTACTCCTGCGCTTTCATGATATCCCACACGGCTTTTGTGCAGTACACCGTACCCATGAGGTGCACGTCGACCACCAGCCGGAAATCCTCCATGGTGCCCTTGCTGAAGCTCTTGTCACGCAGGATACCGGCATTGTTGACCAGGATGTCGATACGGCCCCACTGGTCCATGGTTTGCTGCACCATGGCCGCGACGTCACCTTCCTTTGCCACATTGGCACCGTTGGCAATCGCCTCACCGCCCGCCGCCTCGATTTCAGCGACCACAGCGCGCGCCGCCTCACTGGAGCCACCGGTGCCGTCTTTGGCGCTGCCGAGGTCATTGACCACGACCCTTGCCCCGCGTTTTGCCAGCTCGATCGCGTGGCAGCGCCCGAGTCCCTGGCCCGCGCCGGTCACGATTGCCACCTTGCCGTCGTATCGAATTGTCATGCCTGCATCCTCATTCCGTTGTCCGTTGGTGCCCGCATCAGGCACATACCACCATGGATAGCCATTCCGCGGCCAGCGCCGGCGTCTCTTCGCCCTCTATCTCCACCGAGACGGCAGACTTGATCAGGAAGCGGTTGTCGTCCTTCTGCGTGACATCGAGTATTTCCGTGTGCACCCGCACCCGCTTGCCCGCCCGCACCGGGGCGAGGAAGCGCACCTTGTCGAAGCCGTAGTTGATGCCCATCATCATATTCTCGGGGAACACGCCGTGCTCCTCGCTCATCTTCACCAGCATGGACAGCGTGAGGAAGCCGTGGGCAATCGTGCCACCGAAGGGGGTCTGCGCGGCGCGCTCCTCATCGATGTGGATGAACTGGTGATCCTCCGTGCAGTCGGCAAAGGTATTGATACGCTCCTGGTCGATCGTGACCCAGGGGCCGGGGGGGAACTTGTGGCCTTTCTGCTTAAGCATGTCGGCCTTGGGCACTGTGTTTGACGCCATTGTCGATTTCTCCATGTCGTTGCATGATTGTCTGTCGCCGGCCTGCCTGGCCGGCGCTACGGGGCTACCGCTGTCAGCCGTCCCGGAACGTCGCGTTGATGTCCTGCTGCCCCGCGTACTGCTTCAGCTCATTGCGACCCACGACCATGCGATGCACCGCGTCGGGGCCGTCGGCGAGCCGCAGCGTGCGCTGGGCCATGTACATGCCGGCCAGCGGCGTATCCTGCGATACACCGAGGCCGCCGAACATCTGTATCGCCTCGTCGACAATGCGGATGGTCACGTTGGGGACCACCGTCTTGATCATGGAGATCCAGACCCGCGCCTCCCGGGGATCCACGTTGTCCATCATCCAGGCCGCCTTCAGGGTCAGCAGGCGCGCCTGCTC
>JAWLGG010000191.1:0-6007 GCA_041685155.1 Chromatocurvus sp. | reverse complement strand
AGCCCAGTTCAATGCGCATGAGAAAGCGATCGAGCTGCGACTCCGGCAGGGCATAGGTGCCGGCCTGCTCGCTCGGGTTCTGCGTGGCTATGACGAAGAAGGGATCCGGCAGGGCGCGGGTCTCACCTTCGATGCTGACCTGCCCTTCCGCCATGGCCTCGAGCAGCGCGCTCTGCGTCCGCGGCGTCGTGCGGTTGATCTCGTCCGCGAGAAGCACCTGGGTAAACACCGGCCCCGGGTGAAAGCGGAAGCTGTTGTCCTCGCGCTGGTACACCGCGACACCGAGGATATCTGCGGGCAGCAGATCGCTGGTGAACTGTACACGGTTGTAGGACAGACCCAGGACCCGTGCGAGCGCATGTGCGAGGGTGGTCTTGCCCATCCCGGGCAGATCCTCTATGAGCAGGTGGCCGCGGGCGAGCAGGCAGCAAAGCGCCAGGCGAATCGGCTGTGACTTGCCCAGCAGCACCGTGGACACCGACGCCACCGCGGCGTCGATCGGTTCCCTGCTGGCACTCACGCTGAGGATACCGCCACCAGGCCGCGGCAGAGGTCCGCCTGCAGGTCCGCGACATCCTCGAGACCCACGGCGACGCGAATGAGACCATCGGCTATGCCGGCGGCCTCCCGCTCCTCCTGGCTGAGGCGACCGTGGGTAGTGGTCGCCGGGTGCACGATCGTGGTCTTGGCATCCCCCAGGTTGGCGGTCAGGGACATGATCCGCGTGGAATCGATACAACGCCAGGCTGCCTCCCGCCCTCCCGCGACAGTGAATGACAGCACGCCGCCATAGGCTGACTGCTGGCGGGCCGCGAGCTCGTGCCCGGGATGGGTCTCGAGTCCCGCGTAATACACCTGCTCTACCGCTGGCTGCTGCTGCAGCCAGCGCGCCAGTTCGAGTGCCGCGGCGCTGTGTGCCCGCATGCGCAGCTGCAGGGTTTCCAGCCCCTTGAGAAAGACCCAGGCATTGAACGCACTCATGGTCGGCCCGCAGGTGCGCAGGAAGCCGACAATATCCTGCATGTGCGCGGAGCGCCCAACGACCGCACCGCCGACGCAGCGACCCTGGCCATCGAGGTACTTGGTGGCCGAGTGCGTGACGATGTCCGCCCCAAGCGCCAGCGGCCGCTGCAGCGCCGGAGTACAGAAGCAGTTGTCCACGACCAGCAGGCTGTTGCCCGAACGGGCGATATCAGCCAGTACAGCCAGGTCGGCGACCTCGCACAGCGGGTTTGACGGCGTTTCCAGGAACAGCATTGCGGTTTCCGGGCGCATTGCCGCGCGCCAGGCGGGAATATCCAGCACCGGGACAAAGCTCGCGCTGACGCCGAACTTCGCGAGGTAGCGGGTGAACAGCCCGCTTGTTGTACCAAAGACATCGCGCGAGCAGATAACGTGATCGCCGGATTTGAGAAGTGCCATGCACACGCTGAGGATGGCCGCCATGCCCGAACTCGTGCCGACGGCCTGTTCGCCCCCCTCCATCGCCGCCAGCCGCTGTTCGAAGGTGCGCACCGTCGGGTTGGTATAGCGGGAGTAGACGTTGCCCTCACGCTCCCCCGAGAACCGGGCGGCCGCGTCCTCCGCCGAGTCGAAGACATAGCTGGAGGTGGCGAAAATCGGCTCCGAGTGTTCACCCTCGGGCGTCCTTGCGATCCCGGCGCGCACCGCGCGGGTCTGCTGCCCCAGCCCGCGGAGAAAATCCTCGTCAAGCTCTCTCATGCTGTCACCTACCGATCATTGTGAATGCCGACAACGGCGCCGTGGGCGGGTTCATCCGCCTGGTACTGCGACCGGGCTTCATCGTTGCGCGCAACGTCGAGGTCCCGAAGGTAATCGGCGTCGACGTCGCCAGTAATGTAGCGGCCATCGAACACCGAGCAGTCGAAGCCGGTGATGTCGCTGTTACCCTCCATGGAGCAGAGGATCAGGTCGTCGAGATCCTGGTACACCAGCCAGTCGGCACCGATCGCTGCGCACACCTCGTCTACCGTGCGACCGTGCGCGATCAGCTCGGACGCCGACGGCATGTCGATACCGTAGACATTCGGGTAGCGCACGGGCGGCGCTGCCGAGGCGACGTAGACCCGCGCGGCGCCCGCATCCCGCGCCATCTGTATGATTTCGCGCGAGGTCGTGCCGCGCACGATGGAGTCATCGACGAGCATGACGTTCTTGCCCTCGAACTCGAGCCGGATGGGGTTGAGCTTCTGGCGCACCGACTTCCTGCGCTGCCGCTGTCCCGGCATGATGAAGGTGCGCCCGATGTAGCGATTCTTGATGAAGCCCTCGCGGAACTTGATACCCAGATCGTGGGCCAGCGACTGCCCCGCCGTGCGGCTGGTGTCGGGAATCGGAATCACCACATCGATGTCGTGCTGCGGGCGCTCGCGCTGTATCTTGCGCGCCAGTGCGGACCCCTGGCGCATGCGCGTCTTGTAGACCGAAATGCGGTCGATCATGCTGTCGGGGCGCGCAAAGTAGACGTGCTCGAAAATACAGGGGCGCAGCTCGGGGTGGTCGGCGCACTGCTGGCGGTGCAGGACCCCTTCGGCATCGACAAAGATGGCCTCACCGGGCGCGACATCGTCGATCAGCGTGAAGCCCACCACATCCAGCGCGACACTCTCCGAGGCCACCAGGTAGTCCCTGCCTCCCGCGCTGTCGCGGTAGCCTATCACCAGGGGCCTGATGCCATGGGGGTCGCGAAACGCCACCATGCCGTGATTGACCAGCATGGCCACCGCCGCATAGGCGCCGCGGCATCGGCGGTGCACCGCGCTCACCGCCGTAAAGATATCCGAGGGCCGTGGCCTGAGCTTGCCCAGCTGCTGCAGTTCGTAGGCAAAGATGTTCAGCAGGACTTCCGAATCCGAGTCAGTATTCAGGTGCCGCAGCTCGCTCTCGAACAGGGCGCGCGTCAGCGCCGCCGAGTTGGTCAGGTTGCCGTTGTGGGCCAGCGCAATCCCGTACGGTGAGTTCACGTAGAACGGCTGCGCCAGGGCCGGCCCCGAGCTGCCCGCCGTAGGGTAGCGCACGTGTCCGATACCCATGGAGCCCTCGAGCCGCTGCATGTGCTGCTGCCGGAACACGTCGCGCACCAGGCCTTCACTCTTGCGCTGGTTGAACTTGCCGTGACTGAAGGTCACGATGCCGGCGGCATCCTGACCGCGGTGCTGCAGTACCGTCAGGGCGTCATAAATCTCGGGCGCTACATCTACCTGACCGCTTCCAGCCAGACCTACCAGACCACACATAGACTAGGTTCCAGTTCCGTAATGCATTTTGTTTCCACATCGCTATAGCGACAGCGATGGCATCTCGCCGGCGCGTACATCATCAAAGGCCAGCAGGCTCCAGTCGAGCGCCATGTCAATCGACGGCATGAGCACGGACTCATAAAGCACCTGCTGCTCGCGTGGCGGTACCAGGTCGCGCAGCACGAAGACAATGGCCATGACAATCAGCAGACCGCGGAGAAAGCCGAATACGGTGCCGAGCAGCCTGTCGAGCAGACCCAGCCCGGACGCCCGCACAGCGCGCGAAAACAGCTTTGCCAGAAGCGCGCAGCACAGCAGCACAGCGACAAAAACCAGCGACCAGGCGACGATATAGCGCCCCGTGAGATTCTCTATCAGCCCGCTGAGCAGGGTCGCCACCTCACTCGCAAACAGGTTGGCAGTGATGAAGGCGACAATCCATCCGGCGAGTGAGAGTGCCTCACGGGAAAAACCCCGCCACAGGCTGATCAGCATCGACCCTGACAGCAGCACCACCACGAACCAGTCAAAGCCGTTGAAAGCGCTGATATCAGGGAACATAGCGGGCGATCAGGGAATCGACGCCATAGCGTGAATCCACCTGCTGTTTGATGGACTCGAGCTGCCTGCGCTCGAACTTGGGTCCCACGTACACCCGGTACAGCGTATCGCTGTTGCGCTTCAGTGGCCGGATATAGGCCTTCATCTCTCTCTCGTTGAGCTCGTTCCGCAGCTGCCGGGCCTTGGCTCGCGAACTCATGGTGGCAACCTGCAGGGACCATGCAATGGGAATACCGTCGGCATCCAGAGACGGTACTTCCGGTGAGGTATCGCGGGTGACAGGGCCCGGCGCCGATTCGGCCGCCGGCGCTGAATCGGGTGGCGCTTCCGGCATGACGACATCGGCTTCCTCTTCCTGCATGGAGATCGCGGGCTGTGGCGAGGAGCGCAGTCCCGCACTGTCGGGAGCCGGCAGCGGGCTGTTATCGACGCGCGGCGCGGGCGGAATGCCCTGCGGCCGCGGCGGGGCGGTCCGTTCCGGCTGCATGAAAATGATGGGCCAGAACACGACACCCAGTGCTATCAATATCAAGGCCCCGACAAGGCGCTGTTTCAGCGGGGTATCCACGTCTGCTCCAGGTCTCCTGCAACGCCGGTCTCCAACAGGGCCGGCATTATACCTCCCACCGTGTGGAAGGACCCAAACACCACTACCCTGCTACCCGGCGCCAGCGTTGGCCACAGCCGCTCCCAGGCGCGCACGGGCGTGTCGGCTTCGGCAAGCACCGGTATGCCCCGGGCAGCCAGCACCTCGGCCAGCGCATGTGCCGACAGCGCCCGCGGCGTATCCGGCAGGCCACAGACCACGGCGCCGCCGACATACGGCGCCACCGGTCCGAGCACGCCGTCGATATCCTTGTCAGCGAGAACCCCGACGACGGCAACCACGACCGCATCGGCGCTCTCCAGGGCAGGCAGGGTCGACAGATGCGCAGCCAGCGCCTGCGCGGCGTCCGGGTTGTGTGCGACATCGAGAATCACCTCCAGCCCCTGCCACTGCAGGTGCTGCTGCCGCCCGGGAAACACGAGCTCGCCCAGGGCCTTGACGGCGAGGGCAGACGACACCGGAACCCCCAGCAGCCCGACCGCGCACAGTGCGGCCGCCACGTTGGAGGGCTGCAGACCGTCGGGAACAGTGATGCGGACAGGCGGCGCATCGGCAAGGGTGACCGCGAGCGACCGGGACGCGCTGCAGTCCCACTGCCACTCGATGCCCGCCCGCTGCAGCTGAGCCGACCGCTGCGTGGCCACCGCGTACAGCGACTGCGGATAGTCCGCTTCCGCCAGCACGACGGGGCGTTCGCTGCGGAGTATGCCTGCTTTTTCTGCGGCAATGCTGTCCAGGGTATCGCCAAGCCACTTCTGATGGTCCAGGGCGATGCGCGTCACCACTGCCACCGTTGTATCCACGGCGTTCACGGCATCGAGACGGCCGCCAAGTCCCACTTCGAGAACCGCGACCTCTACCTGCTGTTCGCGGAAGATGCACAGTGCCGCGAGGGTGGCAAACTCGAAATAGCTCAGTGAGACCTCTCCGCGTGCCTGCTCGATCGCCGCAAAGGCATCGGTAATGAGGGCATCCGCCACCGGCATACCGTCGATGCAGATGCGCTCGTTGTAGCGCATGAGATGTGGAGAGGAATAAGTGCCGACGCGCCTGCCGGCGGCTACAAGGAGCGCCGTGGCGCAACGCACTACGGTGCCCTTGCCATTGGTACCGGCGACGGTGATGACGGGCACCACGACGGGCAGCAGATCCATGCGCCGGGCAACCGTCGACAGACGCTCCAGTCCCAGGTCGATCTTGCGCGGGTGCAGTGTCTCAAGATAATCGAGCCAGGCCTTGAGGTCCGGCGTTTCAATCATCTCCACGCGCGGGCTTCTTGTCGGGCTCGTCGGCGTCAGGGTCCGCCGGCTCAGGATCGGAGGGGGTAGACGGCTCCGACGACTCGTCGACCGGTTCGGCCGTGCCATCGTCCGCCTCTGCCGGGCCGTCGCCCTGCGCCGCCTCCGGTGTACTGTCCTCCTCGGGAGCGGCCGGCGCGGAAGCACTGTCGGCGGCGTCTGCCGGGATGCTCTCCTCGTCAGGAGCGCCGGTATCCGCAACCGGGACATCCTCAGGTTCAGGCTCCGAGGCTGACTCCGCGGCGAACTCCCCGGTGTCGGCGGCACTGCCCTGTACCACC
>JAWLGG010000190.1:0-6026 GCA_041685155.1 Chromatocurvus sp. | reverse complement strand
CTTGGCCTTGTGGTTAGCCCTATGGGGTCTGGCCGGGGACCAGGCCCCGGACCTGACCCCATCAATCAAAAACGCCAGAACGTGCCTGGGATCTACCACGCGCGCTCAAGTATCAGACCGAACTGCGGAAATGGACTGGCGTCATCCTCGATCTGCTGGCCGGTTAGCGGGTTGAAATCCCGCGGCGCGCCACGGTCCGCCCCGTAAACGTTGATGACATCGAGGAACAGCACAACATCCAGCGGCCCCAGGCGACGGCGATAATCCACGCGCACGTTCAGCGACTGGTAGTCGCCAAGTGTGAAGGCGTTCTCTTCGGTGATTTCCTTGGAAGCGCGCAGCAGCCCCGCCCCAGGCAGCACATCCTGGTGAATAATGAACGCATCCCCGGGACGGCCACTGCCCCACTTCCAGCGCGCCGCCAGCTGCAGCCGGTCCGTGACCTCCCATCGGCCGCCGACGGAGAAAAAGTGCTCGCGGCTGAAGTCTGCGGTGTAGCTGCCAAGTCCGTCGTTGTCGTCATGCCGGGCGCGGTTGTACGAGTAGGTCAGATCGGCAGACCAGCCATTATCAAAGGCACGCTGCAGCACAAGGTCGAGTCCATTATTACTACCGTCACCAGCGTTCACGGCGCGCCGGTTGGTCCGGCTCTGTTCGACAACGAGATCATCAAGCACCTGGTGATAGACCTCGGCCGTAACGCCCCACGCATCATTGAAGCGGTAATCAAGGCCGAGGCTGATATGTGCTATCTCTTCGTTCGCGAGGTCAAAATTATCCGGATTCGCGGCACGCACAAGGAATCGAGGCGATTCGTAGTAAAGACCACTGGTCACGGAGAACCGCATCTTGGGCGTTGCTCTGTAGCCAAGCGAAAGGCGCGGCGAAACGTAGGTTTCCTCCGAGAACGCGTCCCGATCCACACGCAGACCCGGACGCATATCGAAGAGGCCCAGCTCAACGACCTGCTCCACGTAGGCAGCGAAGTTCGTCCCCGCTCTGCCAAAACGTGCTTCCAGGTTGTCAGGCTGCCAGACGATATACCGCTGACCCGGCGGCCGCGGGTCGTCGCTTTGGTAGACGAAGCGGTTCCAGGGACCATCGAGCCGGGTCTCGAAATCGGCGTCGATATGGACGGCACGCAGCCCCGCCGAGAACTCGCCGAAACGATTGAAGATGGTGAGGTCGCTGCGCAAGCCAATCTCGTCCTCGCGCTCAAGGATCGAGAAGATGTCCTCCCGTGCGGGAATCGAGCCCGCAGGTGCGCCCACCGGCGCCAGATCGGGGAAGGCCTCTCCCTGGGTGGAATCCTTGTCGCTGCTGCGCAGGTACAGCCGATTCGTCCACTCGCCGTCACTGCCCACCAGTCGGCGCCAGGTGACGCCGTACAGTGACAGATCCTGCGTCGCATTTATCAGTGCGACGTCCTCAAAATCGTCAGACTCTGCGACATTGCCCAGATCCCGGGTGAAATCCTCGGGGGCGTGGATAAGTAGAAACTGCAGTTCGTCACGCTCGCCGAGCCGGGTCGTCGTCTTGAAGATCACATCGGTAACCTTCGGCGTGCCGATATCCTCCTGGCCGATCAGTTCAAACACGTTGCCAAAGTCGAAGCGGCGCGCCGTAAAGAACACGGAGGTGTCATCGGACACGCCTGAGGGTCCATCATATGTGAATTCAGCGCCAGCGATATCCAGGCGCAGACTGGTCACTGGTGTCAGGCCGCCCTCTGCAAGCTCCAGGCGCAAAAGGGAGCCGGTGCGACCGCCATAGGCGGCACCCCACCCTCCAGGAGAGAACTCGGCCCCCGCCACGGAGTTCGGGGCAAAGATGGAAAAGCGGCCGCCACCCGTGATGTCGTCCTCTTCGCCGATGGTCTGGTCGAAGTGCACAACCTTGTCCAGGGGAAAGTCGTCGACAAAGATCAGGTTGTTGCGCGGGCCTCGACCACGCACGGTGAACCCGGCAAAGGCGCCGTCGGAGGCAAGGCCGGGCAGTCCGTCCAGCGCTCGCATGACGTCAGGCCCGGCACCGACGGCGTTGCGCAGCTCATCGCGGTTGCGAAAGGTGCTGCTGACACTCCCCAGAGGGTCCGCCTGCCGACCCCTCGCCACAACCCGGACTTCCTCGATCGACGCAGGCGCCTGCCTCACCTGTGCCGGCAGCTGCAGCTCAAGAGCGGCGGTCCGCCCTGCAATGATGCGAAACGTGGGCTCCAGGGTCAGGACACGACCTTCTGCGCTCGCCTCGACGCGATAGAACCCTGCGTCCAGATTCTCGAAGTGGGCACGACCATCGGCTTCCGAAAACGCCCGAGCAGACTCACCCTCGCGATCGGTGACCGCAACACGCGCGCCAACCAGGGCACGCCCAGACTCGGCGTCCAGTGTCGTCACCACCAGGCCACCCGGTGCGGCAATCGCGAGAAGCGGCAACAGAGACGACAGAAACGCCAGCCACGGTAGCAGCGAGCGGGTCCCGGTTCGCACGCAGACGCCGCGTTTCAAGGCTGCAATAATTCCGCCATCGGTCGCTCGTGCGCGATGACAATCCAGGCGGTGGAACCAGACAACATGCTTTCGGATTCTCCTGCGTCAGCGTACAAAAAAGCCTTGGAGCTGGACCGACAGGGTAACAGGCCGGTCAGTCCGGACCCAGCGCGGGGGACTCGTAGCAGACACACCGGTGTCGCATACTACACCGCGTTAGTTCGCAAAGGCCCCACAGCCATGCTCCACTGGACCACTATAGCCAATTTCCTCGGCGGCATCGGGCTGTTTCTGCTCGGTATGCGCCTGATGACGGACGGCCTCAAGGTGGCTGCCGGGGGCGCACTGCGCGAGTTGCTCAAGGCCGCCACCGGCAGCCGCCTGCGGGCCCTGGTTTTCGGGGCCGGCATCACGGCACTCGTGCAGTCCTCGAGCGCGGTCATCTTTGCCACCATCGGCTTCGTCAACGCGGGCCTGCTCGGTCTGGGCCCCGCGGTGAATCTGATCATCGGCGCCAACCTCGGCACCACCCTCACCTCCTGGATCGTTGCGCTGGTTGGCTTCAAGCTCGACCTCAAGCTGTTCGCCATGCCCATGATTGTCCTGGGCACGGCACTCTGGCTGTCGGGCAGCTCGCGACGTGAGGCCCTGGGGGGCGCGGTCATCGGCTTTGGCGTGTTCTTTCTAGGCCTCGATGTACTCAAGGAAGCCTTTTCCGGACTGGATCGGGCACTGGACCTGGCCGCGATCGCCGGCGACGGTGTGCTCGCGCTGCTGATGTTTACAGGCATCGGCGCGCTGCTGACGCTGCTCATGCAGTCCTCGAGTGCCGCACTGGCGGTGACCCTGACAGCAGCTGCGCAGGGGGTGATACCGCTGGAGGCTGCCGCCGGCGTCGTCGTCGGCGCCAATATCGGCACCACCTCCACGGCGGTGTTTGCGACGCTCGGGGCCACGGCGGCCGCCCGTCGCACCGCCGCGGCACACGTCATCTTCAACGTGGTTGCAGGGGCTATCGCGCTGCTGCTGTTGCCGTGGCTGATCGCGCTGTCCCGCCTGATCGCCGACGCCACCGGCGCGTCCGACCTGCCTGCAACACAACTCGCCATCCTGCACACCCAGGTCAACCTACTGGGGGTGATGGTCATCTGGCCCCTGCTGCCGCGCCTTGTGACCTGGCTGGAGCGGCGTTTCCTGGCAGCGGAAAAAGCCGATGCCGCACTGCCCAGGCACCTAGACGACACCGTACTGGCCACGCCTCGCCTGGCGCTGGATGCAACCTGGCAGGAAATCGAGCGCATGGGCGGCATGGCGATGGCGCTCGCGCGCGCCGTGATCAGCCAGGAGGAAGCGAACCCGGAGAAACTCGCGGAAGAGGTGGCCACGCTGGAAAGACTCGGCGAGCGCATTGTCGATTTCAGCGCACGTATAAACAGTGGCGGCGACGCCGTCATTGATGAGGCGCTGCCCGATGCCCTGCGCGCCGCCCAGCACTATCGCGCCGTGATTGACAGCGCACTGGACCTGTCGCGCTCACCCCGCACCGGACTCAGCGACGGCGCCCTGGAAACCATTATCGCCCTGGAAGCGTCGGTGGACCGGGCGCTGACCGCACTCGCAGACCTGACAAGCCAGACCGGTGTGTCACCCGCGGAGGTTGTGGCAACGTTTGACAACCTTTATAGACAGACCAAGGCAGACCTGCTCCGGCGAGGCAGCCGCGGCGAGTTGCGCTCCGCGACACTGGTCCAGGCTCTCGACCGCCTGAGCAGTATTCGACGCATCGTGAACCAGACGCGCAAGGCAACGGTGCTTATGCTGGGCCGCCCGGTCTGAGCGCAGTGAGGTCGCATCGGTGTCTGGCGCGTGCCGGCCACCCGCGCGCCGGCCAGGATCGTGTGCGGCCTGGTCACCGGACAACACGGCGGGGCGACTTCTGGCACGGCATGTGCTGTCATGAAGTCGATTGCCAGAAACCGACACGGAGAGCACAACCATGCCCCTGAACCTGACACGCCGCACCGTTCTGGTGCTTGTCGGCCTGTTGTTTATCGCCGCATCCACACGCAGCCTCGCGGTGGACGCGGCGGGAGCTGTGGAATCGCCAGAGAACACCGACCGGCCGCAGATCGCAATTATCGGCGGCACCTTCATCAACGATGCGCTGCTGCTGCGCGAAGACCTGCTGGGTGAACCGTTTACAGTGGAGACGCAACTCGGGGAGTCGCCGCCAATATACCCAGGCAGCGCCAATGGCGTCGACTTCTACTATATGCACGCCCACGGCAGACCGGCACTGCAGGCCGCCTGGGTCGCCCTGTATGACCTCGGCGTCACTGAGGTGCTGGGCGGCGCGACGGCCGGTGGCATCAACCCGGCCATGCAGCCCTATGACTACGTGGTTCCCCATGACTTTATCGACCTGAACGTGACGCGGCCACTGAGCTTTCCGCGGGAAATCTACCGCGATCCCGAGAGTATTCCCCTGCCGCGGGTGCTTCCCGCGATGGACCCGGAGCTGCGAGAGATTCTCATCAATGAGACGCGCGCGCGGATTCGCGCCCATCGGGAGCTGGATGATATCGGCCTGCACGAGGCCGGGGTCATCATCCAGGCCCGGGGCGGACGCTTTGAGAGCGCGGCAGAGATACGCATGTTCGCGCAGTGGGGCGGCGACGTGGTGACCATGAACGTGGGCACGGAAATCGCCTATGCGCGGATGCTCGGGATGAACTACGCCTGCCTGATCAATATCTCCAACCCCGCTGAGGGGGTCGCACCCTGGGACTTCGCGGAGATGCCGCCGCTCTACCGGCGCATCAATCCGATCAGCGTCGATATCCTGCTCGCCTCCCTGCCCCGCATCGCCGCCCTCGCGGGTAAGCCGCGGGCCATGGACGACCTGATTTTCCACCCGGAGATGACGTCGAAGCCGGTCGAGGAGTCACCGGACGCAGCGGAGGCGCTCGAGGCGACGGAGGGATCAGACCCTCAGCTGAATGCGACAGATCCGGACCGGACCTGACACCATCAACACAATGCAACGATGCCTGATCGCCCTCGCCGTCCTCTGCTGCAGCGCCTGCACGGACCATGGCGTTGCCGATGTCACCCTCGCGCAACTTGCGGCCCAGCAGGAAGACTACGCCGGCCGCCACGTGGTCACGACAGGCACCCTGCGCTCCCACCCCGACCCGCTGCACTACTGGATCGAAGACGAGAACTACCACCGAGTCGAAATCGATTACGCTGGTGATCTCGCGGGGCGTGATGGCGAACAGCTCACCGTGCGCGGCGTCTTCCGCTACGAAAAGGATACCGGCCGCAGCCTAAAAGTGATTACTATCGACTGACGTGGAGGCCGGGTGACGCAACCAAAGGGGTCCTACCCTGCGTGCCGACGAAGCTCGAGGACGCCCTCAACTCAATCCAGCAAGAAAAAAAGTCAGGCCTCGCACGTCGTCCGCCCATCCGTCACCGTGCGCACAATCGGAATCCCCTTGATCCGATTAAGGGTCCACCTTCTGCGGATCCTGT
>JAWLGG010000189.1:0-6080 GCA_041685155.1 Chromatocurvus sp. | reverse complement strand
ATAGCGCCATAGCTCCACCAGGCAAGTGCCGTCGTCCTGCACGGGAATCAGCTCCAGGCCCTGCCCAAGCCGCCGCCAGGCGCGGCTGGCCAGGGCATACACCGGCTCAGCGGGCGGACCGAGCAGAGAGTACTCGGCCAGCGCCGACTCGCCGGCACGCGGCAGCGCCCATTCCGCAATATCCGTCGCCATCACCCGCACCGTCTCGCGTACCGGGCTGCGCAACCAGGGTTGCGCCTTCTGCCATAGATCCTTCGGCGGCTCGGCGAGCTGAACAACGCGCTCCCGCCCATGGAGCTTGGTACGCACCAACCCATTGCCTTCCATCTCCTTGATTGCACGGCTCATGCTCATAGCGGTATAGCCCAGTGGCTTAGCCATCGCAGTCGCGCTGGCAGGCCTGGCGATCTGGCCGAGCAACATGGCCACGAAGACCGCCTGCGTAGCCGGGCTCAGCCGCTCGGTGGGTGCCGCGCCCCGCCGCTGAGAGCGCTGGTTGGTCATCAGATAGCCCAGGCGCGGCCAGTAGATCTGCTCGCCGATCACCACGAAGGGCACCCGCACGCCCACCAGCCGCCGTCGCAGATAGCTGGGCAATGCATCGGCCACCAGGAAGTACGCCGAGTCCACCTCGCCCGCCAATTCCATGGCCTTCTCGATCTGCGCGACAAGGGCGCGGGTGCCCCGAATTCGGCCCTCGTCGCGCAGCAGCAACGCCACCGCGCGCTCGCCGTCGACCGTGCATTCGTGCAGCTCGAACAGTTGGCGCAGGTACGTGGGCAGATTGGCAGGCAAAGCCCGCCCCCAGGTCACGGGCAGCCCCGTCTCCTGCTCGAAGTACCGCGCAAATGCCTTTCCTAGTCTCATCGTCGGGCAACGCTAACACAATTTTCTAACGCTAACATTTTTTTTGTTAGCGTCCGGACATCCTGTTAGCTTCGCTCCCGGTCACCGAGGCAAGAACGGGCGCCCCCGCGACAGCCCCCATTCTCGCGCATTACACACCACGCGCCGCCCGCTTCTCGGCCAGGGTCAGGTGGTGATCGTTGATCCGCTCGACGCCAAAGGTGTCGCACCAGGGCGGCGAGCCTTTCCTGGGCGCCGTCGACGCCGCTGCTGATGTCCTGCTTCTGCCTTTTGATCCAGTCGCCCAGGTAGGTGTAGATCAGCGTCTCCAGATTCTTGTAGTCCAGCCGATGGTAGTTCAGCAGGGCCGAGAAGCCGTCGCGCAGCCCCTCCCAGACGTGCCAGATGAAGGGCCGGTTCTGGAAGAGCTTGCAGTGCTGGGTGAAGAACTTCTCGCGCAACCAGCTCTCCAGGCCCTTACCGGCATGGTCGACACTGGCGAGCAGTTTGGCCTGTACCTGGCTGGACGCCGTAGGCGGTGGCCAGTAGAGCGAGGAGCCGGTCTTCAGCGGCACCCTCACCCCGGACCGGCGGGATGCAGACGATGCCGTCGCGGTCGGCATGGGATAGCAGTGCTTCGCAGCGCTGCACCCACGCACGCTGCTCGGCGGCCAGCTCCATCTCTGGATCCAGCTCCGCCGGCCAGCGATAACCGAGTAGACGGGCGACGGCCACCTGCAGCACGGTCTGCTTGCGGATGCCGGGAGGCAGGCCGGACCGCCCGGCCTTCTGTCCGATCAGGTACGCCGGGGTCACGCCGAGGTGTTCCGCCAGGACGGGGATGTCCTCGACCACGGGCACGCGCTCGCCGGATTCCATGCGCGAAAGGTGCGCCTGCCCGATGCCCGTCAGCCTGGCGAGCTCCGTCTGCGTGAGGCCCTTCGCCATCCTTGAAGGTGAACATCAGGCCTTCGCCACCGACCTGCTGGATCGTGCGGGTGTGCGGGGTTACACCATCATCGGTAACCTCTCCGGCAAGGGCAGCCAGGGCTTCCACGAGGGGCACCTGATGTTCAACGAGGACGAGGTGCTGATCATGATCATCGCCGCGGTGCCCGAAGAGCTCGTCGAGCCCATCCTCGAGGGCTTCACCCCGTTCTTCAACCAGCACAGCGGCGTCGTGTTCATCTCCGACATTCAGGTCAGCCGGCTGGTGAAGTTCAAGGGCTGACAACGCCCGGGCTGCTTCTGGCCGCGCGGGGCGCCCCTGCCGGGGACGGCGCGCTGTGGCGCAGGAGACAGGGGATCGCGACGCCGCCACGGCAATGCCGTCGGGATGCGTTGGTTTCACCGGAGGCCATAATCACTCATACCCGGAGATGAATCCGACGACGTCGGTACTGATAGCGAAATTCAGGTTGAGATGATCCCCGAGCAGCTCCTCGCCCGCAGCGCTGCGGCCGTCAAAGGAGTAGGTTCCGTTTCCCGCGAAGCCCACCTTGATGAGCCCTTTTCCATCGTCCCAGAGAAGCCGGACCGTGCCGTCGCTCGCCACCTCGCCCCGCGGCCAGGGCCAGTCCGGTTCGAGGCGATTCATGAAGCGGATCGCAATGGTACTTGGCCAGCGCCTCCAGCGCCTCTTCCGAGCCGTCTTCCGCCAGTTCCTCCCAGATCGGGAGCGCCCGGTCGTAGCGGTGCTCCCGACGCCATTCGCGCGCGAGCCACAACCGTCCCGCCGGGGACAACTCCGAGCTGCCGGCCTCCAGGACCCGTCGCGCCGCTTCTGCACCCTTGAGTCGCTGCAGCAGGCGGGCAGCCCCCTCGACGGATGCGTGATACGCGACCGGATGGGCCAGGGTGCGCGCCAGGACCGGACCCAGCAGCACCAGCGAGAGGATGTCGTCGCTGTTGTGCCGCAGCACCCGTTCCAGTGCCTCGCTGCGACCGCAGGTCAGGTAGGTCTTCCATGCCCACGGCGCCTCGGAACCGGGCAGATCATCCTGGCGAACCAGGCCAAGCAGGCGCTCCTCCACGGTCCGCAACCGACAATCGGGCCAGGCGTGCCCGTACAGGCTGCGCACCGGATGGAGGAAATCGGTGTGCGCGGGCTCGCACGCGTCGGGGCGGCGCTGCATGCGCCGCCGGTCGCGCAGCAGCGGCAGATCGAAGGTCTTGCCGTTGTAGCTGACCAGATGCTCGCAAGCGTCGAGGGCCGCGTCCACCGCAGCCAGCAGGGCCCCCTCCCCGGCGAATGCGGTCATGATCCATTGACGCAAACGCACCCCTTCGGCCTCCCGGGTGGCCAGCCCTACCAGAAAGGCGACGCTACCGGCACCACCCGCCAGACCGGTGGTCTCGGTGTCGAGGAAGCCGACGCGTGCATCCGGCTCCCAGAACGGGCGCGCCGCGTCCGCCACCAGCGCCAGGCTGTGACGTCCGTGCCGGCGCTGCGCGGGTTCCAGGCGATCGACGCAGATCAGGTGTTCGTCCACCTGCTCGCCGCCGAGGCGCTGCGCCAGTTGCGCAGCCGAAACAGCCTGTGACCGCGCGCGCCTCGGCGGACCCCCGGGGCCTGTCCCGGTCACCCCCATGCGCTCCAGCCGAGCCCGGAGCGCCTCCGGTCCGTCATCGGTTCGCACCGCCGCATCCTCCGCGACGGCCCGCGGCGAGTCTTGCCCCGGCGCCGCCGGCCCATTCCCGGCCTCGCGGCGCAGGATGTTCAGCCGGTCATGCAGACCCATGGGATTCCAGACCCTCCAGGACCGTGATGGCGGCCTGTTTCGGCGAGAACCCGCGCACCTCGTCGCTTGCGAGGATCGGCCCGATGCAGGCCGGACAGCCATGGGCGCAGCCGCACTGCCGGATCAGGCGCAGGGCGTCGCGGACCACGCGATCTCGCTGATCGAACAGGGGCGCCGAAAGGCCGACTCCGCCCGGGTAGTGGTCGTACACGAACACGGCAGGGCGGAAGCGCGCCTCCTGGTCCGGGTCGCGCTCGCCGCCATCGAGCGTGCGCAGCTGCCCGCGTCCGTTCGCCCCGACCGTGGCGAACCAGCGCGCGTCGCCATCACCGACCGCTCGGCCCAGATCCTGCGGCTCGGACATCACCACCAGTGCCGCCACATGGTGCATGGCATACGCGGCCCCCAGAAAACCGTCCAGCGCTTCGTGTCGCGAGGCGAAACGCTGTTCCAGCACCTCCGGGGCCATCTGCCACCAGACGGCGGTGGTGTGCATCTCCTGGTCCGGCAGGTGGATGTTGCCGTAGCCGATGTTCTCGTGGGTGTAATAGCGGATCTTCTTGTAGCCCGGGATGCGCCGGACAATGTGGACCTCGCCGCGTGCGGCCTCGCCCTGCCCCGCCGGGCTGCGCTCGAAGTCATCGAGGATCTTCAGGCGGGTGTAGTCGATGGCGTCGGTGTAGTAATCGGCACGGGTGCGCGTAACAAAGGCCTTGCGCCCGGTCCAGTCGAGGCGCTCGACCTGGTAGGGCACGGCCTGCACCAGATAGATTGCGCCCTCGTACAGCGTCTCGGCGGCGCTGGAAAAGTCCACCTCGGCGATGATCTGCTGCTGGCCCTCGGTCGTGTCCACAACCACGAAGTTACCCTCGGCGACCGAGCGCAGGCTGACGCTCTGGGCCGGGTAGCTGTCCTCGGTCCAGTGCCAGGTGTCGGACTCGCGGTGCAGCACGCCCTGCTCCTCCAGATACCCCAGAAGCGCCTCCAGATCCTCGCCTCCGAAGGTCTCGCCCTTGTGAAATGGCAGCTCGAAGGCCGCACAGCGGACATGATCCAGCAGGATCAGGAGCTGGTCCGGTGCAATCCGCGCGGACTCCGGGGACTGCCCCATGAAGAACTCCGGGTTGCGGATGATGTACTGATCCAGCGGATCGGAACTGGCGACCAGAACGCCCAGCGACGGACGGTTGCGCCGGCCGGCGCGGCCCAGTCGTTGCCAGGTGCTGGCAATGGTGCCGGGATACCCCGTTAGCAGGCAGACATCGAGGCTGCCGATATCCACCCCCAGCTCCAGCGCGGAGGTGGCGACCACGCAGTCCACGTTGCCGCTGCGCAGCGCCTTCTCGGTCTGGCGCCGCTCGTTGGGCAGATAGCCGCCCCGGTACGCCGCGACCCGCGCCGCCTTGCGCGGGTCGTTGTCGAACACGTCCTTCATATAGCGGGTGATCACCTCGACCATCAGCCGGGTGCGCGCGAAGATGATGGTGGTGAGCTTGCCGCGCAGGGCCATGCGCGCAATCCGCGTGACCTGGGATCGGGCCGAGGCGCGAATGCCCAGGTCCGCGTTGACCACCGGCGGGTTCCACAGGAGCAGGTGGCGTTCGCCGGCCGGCGCCCCGCTCTCGGTGATCGCCGTGACCGGCTCGCCCACCAGGCCCGAGGCCAGTTCTTCCGGGTTGGCAATGGTCGCCGAACTCATGATGAACACCGGGTCCGAGCCATAGAAGCGACAGATCCGGCGCAGCCGCCGCATGACGTTCGCCACGTGCGATCCGAATACGCCGCGGTAGCTATGTGTCTCGTCGATCACCACGTACCGCAGGCTCTCGAAGAACTGCGCCCATTTGGTGTGATGCGGCAGCACACCCTGGTGAAGCATGTCCGGATTGGTGACGACAATGTCGCCACGCGTGCGCACGGCCTTGCGGGCATCCCCGGGGGTGTCGCCGTCGAAGGTATAGGCGCGCACGCCCAGATCCCCGGCCTCGTTCAGCTCCATCAGCTCCGCGACCTGGTCCTGCGACAATGCCTTGGTCGGAAACAGGTACAACGCCCGGGCCTTTGTCTCGTGCGCTGCCTGCAGCACTGGCAGGTTGTAGCAAAGCGTCTTGCCGGAGGCGGTCGGCGTGACCACCACGGTGTGGCGGCCAGCGCGGACCTGGTCCCAGGCCGCGCGCTGATGGCTGTAGAGCTGCTCCACGCCTCGGGATCGCAACGCCCCGGCAATGGCCGGGTCGAGATCCACTGGCAGGTCCGTAAACTGCGCGGGCCGCGCCGGCAGGACCAGCTCGCCGGTGATGCGCCTGGCATAGCGTTCCTTTATGCGCGCGACCAGACGGCGCGCACCCGCTGGTTCGCCCTGACCCTCGACACGCCGTTCGGGTTCGGGGACTTCAGGCAGGACGCGCGCCGGTTCGGTCATGGCAATCTTCTCGCGGGGGTCGTACAGTGGCGATCATAGCCCGGAGAACGAACGGAGAACAATGTTCTCCC
>JAWLGG010000188.1:0-6107 GCA_041685155.1 Chromatocurvus sp. | reverse complement strand
GATTGTCGAAGACGTCACGACGGCGGGGCATTGAATCGCCAGGACCGTTTTTCGTCACATTGATCCATTGGCTTCAGCTCGACCGGTAGCGCTGCTAGGCTTCATGACAGCAGCTGCCGGGATGACAGCTGCAGCGTGCCGCGCAATCCCGCCGGCAGCGCACAACCGTCATGGAGACAATGCAATGAACCCGCTTACACAGCTGATACCCCACACACCTGCCGCTGCGGTACCGCGCTTCTTCCTGCGGCTGCCCGTATTCCCCAAGCCGCGGGCGATTGCCGGCGGCCTGCTGCTCGCGGCGACGCTGGCGAGCGGGCTGCTGGCGCCCGGGGCCGAGGCACAGCCCCGGCAAGGTGAAGAACCCGTTGCTCAGGAGCAGACGGTGAATATCAACACGGCGGATGCCGAGGCGCTGTCGTCGCTCCTTTCCGGTATCGGCCAGGCCCGCGCCGAGGCGATTGTCCGCTACCGCGAGATGTACGGCCCCTTCGAATCTGTCGAGGAACTGATGGAAGTCAGCGGTGTGGGCGAGGCTACGCTGGCACGCAATCGCGCACTCATTTCGCTGGAATAAGCCCCGGGCATCCGTATCATGGCCGCTTCCAGCTGCTGCCGGGTGAGTCGGTGGCAGGTATGCGGGGACCATAGGGTCGGGAGACGACAGCCGCTTGAAGTGCCTGGTTACAGGCCCCACGGGGTTTATCGGTAGCGCGGTCTGCGAGGCGCTGACGGCGGCGGGATGTCACGTCACCGTCCTGGTCCGGCAGCCCGGTTCCGTACCGGCGTCGCTGCCGCATGTCGTTCACGACCTGCGGCAGCCCCTGTCGGAGGCTTTCTCCCTGCGGGGTATGGATGTCGTCGTGCACACGGCGGGCATTGCGCATCAGAAAGCGGCGCCTGCCCAGCACGTCGCCGTCAATGAAGCGGCCACTGTTGCGCTGGCCCGGCGCGCGGCGCGCGATGGCGTCGGGCGCTTTGTCTTCCTGAGCAGCGTCAAGGCCATGGGGCCCGCCCCGGGGGCCGCAGCGCGTTCCGAAACGCAGCTGTGCACACCCGCGGGCAGCTACGCCGCCAGCAAGCGCCGCGCGGAAATCGCACTTTCGGCGCTGGCAGACGAGACGAGCCTGGAGCTGGTAACACTGCGCCCGGCGCTGGTGTATGGCGCGGGTGTCGGCGGCAACCTCGGGTCCCTCCTGTCCTGGGTGCGCCGCGGTCTGCCCCTGGTCCCGGAGGCCGGGGCACGGTCGATGGTCTCCCGCGATGACCTGGTGCGACTGATTGTCGCGCTCGTCGCCTGCAATGCCGGGGGGCTGCCCGCGACCGCAGCACTCTGGAACGTCACCGACGGCGAGGCCTACTCGACGCGACGACTCATGCTGGCGCTTGCCGCCGCCCTGCAGCGTCCACCGCCGACACGTTCGCTGCCCGCCGCTGCCTGGCGTGTGCTCGGGGCCTGCGCTGACCTGGCCCGGGCAATGCCTGCGGGCACCACGGCGGCCGCCTTGCTGGAATCAGAGCTCTATGACGGGCGGGCCGTATCTGTGGCCACGGGCTGGCGTCCGCGGCAGCGCTTCGAGGATGTGGCGCCCGCTATTGTCGGCACGGCGGCGGCATCGTGATCGGCGGGCTGCCGGTTTTCCTCTGCGCAGCCGTTGCCGCCGTTCTGCTGTGCGCCCTGTACCACTGGCGCGCAGCGGCCGCCGGCTGGATGGCGCATCCGGAGGCGCGCAGCTCGCATCGCCGGCCCACCGTCAGCGGGGCGGGTGTCGCCGTGGTCGGTGCCATTGTCGCGACCCTGCTGCTGTTCTGGCCCGCTATGCCGGCCGCCGGGCTGGTCCTGCTAAGCGGCAGCGTGCTCCTGTCACTGTCGGGCCTGGTGGACGACCTGGTGAGTCTTGGCGTGCGCCTGCGCCTGCTGGTGTACGCTCTCGCCGCGGGCCTGACCGCCCTTTGGCTGTGCACTCCGGGAACCGTTCCGGCGGCGGGCTGGGCGCTGGCCTGCCTCGCCGCGCTATGGATACTCGCATTCAGCAACCTGTTCAATTTCATGGACGGGATTGACGGGCTCGCGGCGCTGCAGGCGCTGTCCGCTGCCACTATGCTGGGCGTGATCGGCAGCCTGCGCGGCGCCGGTGACTGGTACCCTGCGCTGTGCTGGGCCATTTCCGGGGCGTTCGCGGGCTTCCTGCTGTTCAATCGCCCTCCGGCACGCCTGTTCATGGGCGATGCCGGGAGTATCCCGGCCGGGTACCTGCTGGCGTCGCTGCTGGTAGCGGGGTGGTGTCTCGAGGACATCCCGGTCTATGCCGGACTCATACTTCTCGCGATGTTTGTCGCCGATGCTGGCACGACGCTGGCGTTCCGCGCGTTGAGGGGCGCCTCACTGGTACAGGCACACCGCGAGCACCTGTATCAGCGCCTTGCCCTGCGCTGGCGTTCGCATGCGCGGGTGGATGTGCTGTTTCTCGCCGTGCAGTGGCTCTGGCTGGCGCCGCTGGCAGTCGGCGTGACACTTGTGCCGGCTTCTGGCCCCGTGCTGTGCGGGCTGGCCTACCTGCCGCTGCTTGTCACCATGGCCAAGTTACGGTCAATGCAGTAACATCCGCAACTGGCCTGCAGCCGTGAATCGGTGAGCCATGCAGGCCAAGACCGGCTCCAGAACAAACAAATGCCGGCGGGCGCCTCAACCAGCGCGGAGTGACAACTTGGTCAAGAAAGCAGCGGTGCGCTTGCTGCAGGCCGTCGCCAGTTCCTGGCGCGGTGTGCGCGAAGCGACGGAAAAGCTCGTTGAGCTGCCACGCAATATCAAACAGGCGGTCGTCCTGTTGGTGGACATGTGTTTCGTGGCCGGGGCCATGTGGGTGGCGGTTGCCTATCCCGCGGGCATGGCATCCGTGCACCTGGGTGCCGTCGAAGTCGCCTGTGCTGTGCTGACGCTGCTCGCCAGCGCCATTATTTTCCTGCGTCTGGGCCTGTACCGTGCCGTCATCCGCTTCATGGGCCAGCAGGCGATCTGGGCGATCATCACGGCGGCGAGCTATTCCACGCTGGTTCTCGGTGCCGCCGTATTCTTCACCCGGGCTGACGTGCCCAGGGCGCTGCCTTTTGTCTACTGGGCGCTGGTGATGTTCAGCATCGGCGGCTCGCGCCTGGTTGTCCGCGCCTATTACCAGTCCAAGCTGCGCTCCAGCTCCAAGAATGTCCTCATTTACGGCGCCGGTGAATCCGGCCGCCAGCTTCTGACTGCGCTGCACCACGGCGAGCAGTACCGGGTAGTGGCCTTTGTCGATGACGATCCGCAGTCCCAGCACTCGGTGATCAATGGCCTGCAGGTGGTCAGGCCGAGGGATATCGAGCGCCTTATCCAGGAGCACAGCATCACCCAGGTGCTCCTCGCAATCCCCTCCGCGACCCACGACCGGCGCCGGGAGATCATCAATTCCCTCGTCGGCCTGCCGGTCCACGTGCGCACCGTGCCCAAGATCAGCGAGCTGGTTTCCGGTGTCGCGAGCGTCAACCAGATTCAGGACATCGATCTCGACGACCTGCTGGGGCGCGATCCCGTGCCGCCGCATCCCGAGCTGATCGATCGCTGCATTACCGACAAGGTGGTCATGGTAACCGGGGCCGGCGGTTCCATCGGCGCCGAGCTCTGCCGACAGATTCTGGCGGCGGGGCCACGCGAGCTGATTCTTCTCGATAGCTCCGAGTTCGTGCTTTACAGCATCGAGCGTGAGCTCAAGGAAAAGCAGGCGCGCGGCGGCAGCTATATCGACATGGCCTGCCTGCTCGGCTCCGTGCGTGACCAGCGCCGGCTCGAGACCATATTCCGCACCTACTCGGTGCAGACGGTGTACCACGCCGCGGCCTACAAGCACGTGCCGATGGTGGAGTACAACGTGGCAGAGGGCGTCGCCAACAACGTCTTCGGCACCTGGCACGCTGCCGAGGCGGCGCGCAAGGCGCGGGTGGAAACCTTCGTGCTCATCTCTACCGACAAGGCCGTGCGCCCGACCAATATCATGGGCGCGTCCAAGCGCTTTGCCGAGCTGATTCTCCAGGGGCTGGCCCAGGAAGAAAGCCCCACGCGCTTCTGCATGGTCCGCTTCGGCAATGTGCTGGGCTCGTCCGGTTCTGTGGTGCCCCTGTTTCGCGAGCAGATCGAGAACGGCGGTCCGGTGACCGTGACCCACCCCGAGGTGTCCCGCTATTTCATGAGCATACAGGAGGCGGCGCAGCTGGTACTGCAGGCCGGCGCGATGGGCACCGGTGGCGATGTGTTTGTGCTCGACATGGGCGAGCCGGTGCAGATTGTCGATCTCGCCAAGCGCATGATCCGGCTCTCGGGTCACGAGGTGGGCAGCCGCACGCCATCGCGCAGTGGGCTGGATATCGAGTTCATCGGTCTGCGCCCCGGCGAAAAGCTGCATGAGGAGCTGCTGCTCGGCACCTCCGTCAGCGGCACGGGCCACCCCATGATCATGCGCGCCGAAGAGGAAAGTCTCAGCTACGATGAGGTGATGTCGGCGCTGAAGGGCCTGATGGCCTGCTGTGACCGGCTCGACTGCCGCGGTATCACTGAAATTCTGGCGACAGCGGTCAGCGGCTTTGCCCGCCACGAAATCCGCCATGATCACCTCTGGGTCAAGCAGGGTCGTGCGGGCCGTCGCGCGGTGCCCATCCCCGAGATCGGCGATTCCAACGTGAAGCCGCTGTTCACCGGTTAAACGCAACGCGCCTGCCGGGCCCGCTGCCCGGGCGGGGCGCACGTCAACGAGGTGGCTAATGGCCGATTTTGATGTCTTCAATGGCGATGCCGACGGCATCTGCGCTCTGCTTCAGCTGCGGCAGTCAGAGCCCCGGGACGCCTCGCTGGTCACCGGCGTCAAACGCGATATCTCGCTGCTCGACCGGGTCAGCGCCGCCTCCGGGGACCGGGTCTGCGTACTCGATGTGTCGCTGGACAAGAACCGGGAGGCGCTGGCCCGGGTTCTGGAAGCGGGTGCCTCGGTCTGGTACTGCGATCACCACTACGCGGGTGACATTCCCGAGAGCGGCGCCCTGGAGACCCATATCAACACTGAGTCCACGGTATGCACCAGTCTGCTGGTGAACGGTTATCTCGCCGGTGCCGGTCGAGCCTGGGCGGTCGTCGGCACCTTTGGCGACAACCTGCGCGAGAGCGCGCAGCGGCTTGCCCGCCCGCTGGAGCTGTCGGCGGAGGCCCTCGAGCAGCTGGAGAACCTGGGCATCTACATCAACTACAACGGCTACGGCTCGGACCTTGCCGAGCTGCACTTTCATCCGGGCGACCTCTACCGCGAGCTGCTTCCCTACCCGGATCCGCATACCTTCATGCGCGAGAACCGCGATACCTTCGACAGGCTCGAGGGGGGTTACCATGAGGATCTGGCCGCAGCACGGGCGATACAGCCGGAGCACGCGGACGACGTCGCCGCGGTGTACGTACTCCCCGACGCACCCTGGGCGCGCCGCGTCAGTGGTGTCTATGGCAATGCGCTGGCCAACGAGCATCCGCAGCGCGCCCACGCCGTGGTGACGGAGAAGCCGGGCGGTGGCCTGCTGGTCAGCGTGCGCGCACCGCTGTCCAACCGCACGGGCGCGGACGTGTTCTGTCGCCAGTACCCCACGGGCGGTGGGCGCTCGGCGGCCGCGGGCATCAATAACCTGGCGACGGACCAGCTGCCGGGCTTTGTCGACGCCTTTGCGGCATTTTATCGGACCTCAACTGGCTGAGCGGGGGTGAGCATGCAGCGAAAGCCCGGTATTGTCGGACTCGTCGCCCTGTTGGCGTGCAGCCTGGGCCTTGTCGCCGCCGCCTCACCGCCGCCGTCGCTGATGCAGCGCAGCGGCATGCCGACGGCCGTACAGGTCGAGCCCGCACTGGATGGCGCTGCCATCATTGCCCGCGCCCATGCCGCCGCCGGCGGGGACATCTTTGTGCAGCCCGGCACGCTGTTTCTCGAGGGCTACAACATCATCCGCGGTCTCAGGGGCGAGGAGTCGCTGTGGGACCGCTACGCGATGTGGCGGGAATTTGCCGGCAGCAAGGCCGATGCTCACAGCGCCAACGGCAAGGTGCG
>JAWLGG010000187.1:0-6121 GCA_041685155.1 Chromatocurvus sp. | reverse complement strand
CCTCGAGGCGCATATCGATGAGCTCGCCGAACTCGAGACGCTCGATCAGGGCAAGCCGCTCTATGTCGGCCGCTGGGCAGAGATTCCCGGTGCCATCGAGCAGTTCCGTTATTTCGCCGGGCAGGCGACAAATGTCGAGGGCAGCACGATCCCGACATCCATCAATTACCAGCCGGAAGGCAAGCGTATTTTCGCCTACACGAGTCGTGAGCCCATGGGCGTCGTGGGCGCCATCGTGCCGTGGAATTCCCCGCTGGTGTTGACGGCGATGAACATTGCACCGGCTCTCGCCGCGGGCTGCAGCGTGGTGCTGAAGCCCGCGGAGGACACCTCGCTCACGGCGCTGAGACTGGGCGAGCTGCTGATGGAGGCCGGCGTCCCCGCGGGGGTGCTCAACGTCGTCACGGGCTACGGCGAGCGCGCGGGTGCCGCACTGGCTGCCCACAACGATGTCGACAAGATATCCTTTACCGGCTCCACAGCGACCGGTCGGCGCATTATCGATGCGGCAAAAGGCAACCTAAAGAAGCTTTCCCTGGAGCTCGGTGGCAAGTCGCCGGTGGTGATTCTCGATGATGCGGATCTGGATCTCGCCATTCCCGGGGCCGCCAATGCGATCTTCTTCAACGCCGGCCAGGTGTGCGTTGCCGGCACTCGCGTCTACGCCCAGCGCAAGGTATTCGATCAGGTGGTGGACGGTCTCAGCGCTGCGGCCTCGGCAATGACCCTCGGTCACGGCCTCGATCCCGCAACCCAGATGGGGCCGCTGGTCAGCCGCAAGCAGCTCGATGCCGTCTGCGGCTATGTCGACAGGGCGCGATCAGCGGGCGCCACTGTACTCACCGGGGGCGAGGCGGTACACGACAGGGGCGCCTTCTGCAGCCCGGGCGTGGTAGTCGACGTGACGCCGGATATGGAGATCGTGCGCGAGGAAGTGTTCGGTCCCATTGTGGTCTGTTCCGTCTTCGACGATGTCGAGGAGGTCATGACGCTGGCGAATGACTCGGATTACGGGCTGGCTGCCAGCGTGTGGACAGAGAGCCTGTCCCGGGCGCACCGCATGGCCAGCGGCTTTCACGCCGGAACGGTATGGATCAACTGCCACTCCATGTACGACGCGAGCCTGCCGATCGGCGGGGTCAAGCGTTCGGGCTGGGGCAAGCTGAGTGGTCAGCAGGCAATCGACAATTTCCTCGAGACCAAGACGGTCTGCGCGGTTATATAGGGAGAAAGGACTATGGCGAGGGATGCACTGGGCTGGCGGCTCAAGTTCGGGGTGATGGGCCCGTCGACAAACACCATTGTTCAACCCGAGTTCGACGACATGCGCCCGCCGGGGGTGACCAACCACTACAGCCGCATTCTCAATTCCAACGCCTCGGCAATTTCCAACGATACCTTCCTTGCCGGGACCCGTGAAATCGCGGCGCTGACACTCGATGCAGTCAGGTGGGTCAGGAACGCAGCGCCCGACTATCTGATCATGGGCATGTCCGCCGTGACCTTCAACGACGGTGTCGCCGGCGCCGATCGCTTCATCGACAGCGTCACGGAGGCGTCGGAGGGTCTGGGCGTCAGCATCGGTTCCCACTCTACGCGGGACGCGCTGCGGGCCTACGGCGGGGTGGAGCGAATTGCCGTGCTGTCGCCGTATTACCCGGCGATGAACGAGATCGTGTGCGCCTATTATGAAGAGGTCGGCTTCCAGGTGGTGCGCGATGTCTGCCTGCAGTGTCGCAACTGGCATGCCATCGCGCAGGTCACCGAGCAGGAGCTGGTGACTGTCCTGCAGGATCTCGATGGCGATGACATTGATGCCATAGTCCAGGTCGGTACCAACCTGTCGATGGCGCGTCTCGCCGGCGTGGCAGAGACCTGGCTGCAGAAGCCCGTGGTGGCGATCAACACGGCAACCTACTGGCACGCGCTGCGCAATAACGGAATCGAGGACAAGGTTCCTGGCTACGGCCGCTTGCTGTCGGAATTCTGAAACAGGCTTACTGGGAGACACCATGCAGGCGAAAACCTGGAAGTTCCATGCCTACGGCCCGCCACAGGATATCCTGGAGTGGGCGGAGGAATCGCTGCCGGCGCCGGGAGAGGGCCAGGCACTGGTCCGGCTGCGGGCGATCGGCATGAATCGCTCCGAATTCAACTACGTTCAGGGCCGCTATCTGCCCGCGCGGGAATTCCCCAGCGCGCTCGGACAGGAAGCCGTGGGCGAAATTGTCGAGCTGGGTGCGGCGCCGGGCGGGGGCAGCGGGAACGGCCTCAAGGTGGGTGACCGGGTTGCCCTGACTCCGGGCAGGATCGACATGTGCGCCACCGGTGCCTACCGCGACTACGGCCTCTACGACCAGAGCGCGCTGATCCCGGTTCCCGAGAGCTTCAGTGATTCGGAGGGAGCCGCTTTCTGGATGGCCTTCCTCACCGTTGCCGGCTGCCTGCACAACGCGGGCATCAACCCCGGGACAGCGCCTGGAAAGACACTGCTGGTGACAGCGGCTTCGAGCAGCGTCGGCATCATGGCACTGAAGATCGGCAGGCTCTGGGGAGCGCAAACGCTTGCCACCACGCGCTCCGCCGACAAGCGCGAGGTTCTCGAGGAGTTTGCGGATGAAGTCTGGGTCTGCGAAAGCGCCGGGGACCTGGCGGAACACCTCAAGTCGAGCCAGGGCTTCGACGTGGCGATCGACCCGGTCGGTGGCGATTTCATCGACGCCATGATCGGCGGTGCCAGGCAGGGTGGCGTGATTGTCAGCTATGAGATGATCGCCGGCGGCCGCGCCGGGTATTCCATCGGGCAGGTACTGGTCAAGGACATCACGATCCGCGGCTTTGCCCTGTTCAATATCTTTCCCCAGGCGGGGCTGTGCGAGGATCTGGTGGCGCTCGGGCTCAAGTACGCCGACGACCTGGTGCCGCTCATTGCCGAGAGTTTTGCGCTGGATGCCGCGCCTGCGGCGCTCGTCGAGCTGGGGCAGTCACGCCACATCGGCAAGTTCATCCTGCTGCCGTAAGGTAATAGCGCGGGGAGTAAAAGGTCATCGACAGTCATCCACAAGCGCTGGTCAACCGCCAGTGGCGGCTGCAGCGCTACGTCGCAGCGAACGAGGTCGTCAGTCGCGACCACTTCGCACTGGTGGATCAGCCGGTGCCGTCACCCGGCGCGGGCGAACTCCTGGTCCGCGTGCTGCTGCTTGGCACAAGCCCGGCACAGCGCATGTACATATCCGAGGAGCGCGAGTTCCATCTCACTGTGGATGTCGGCGAACTCATGAGCTGCCGCGGCATCGGCGAAGTGCTGGAAAGCCGGCACCCGGACTTCTCGGCGGGGGATATCGTGCAGGCCTCTCTCGGCTGGCAGGAGTTCGCCGTGGTGACCCCGGACAGCACCGACACAGACCAGAACGTGCGCAGGGTGACCCTGCTCGACCACCCGGCGCGACCGCTGCATGCCAGCCTCAGTCTCTTCGGCCAGCTCGGTTACAGCGCCTACGTCGGCATTGTCGAGACCGGTGACGTGCGCAGCGGCGATGTCGTGGTGATTTCTTCGGCCGCCGGCGGCGTCGGCTACATCGCCTGCCAGCTCGCCCGCATCCGCGGTGCGGCGACGGTGATCGGACTGGCCGGCGGTGCCAGGAAGTGTGACTGGCTGATCGATAACGGCCTGTGCGATATCGCCCTGGATTACCGGGCAGAGGGGTTTCATGCGGCGCTGGATGAGGCCTGCAGCGGCGGCGTGGATGTTTACCTGGATTCCGTTGGCGGCGATATTCTGGACGCCGTACTGCAGCATATCGCGGTGGGTGCCCGGGTCGTGCTGTGCGGGCACATTGCCACGGAGTACCAGCGGCCACGGCCGCCGGGGCCGCGCAACTACTTCAACCTGATCTACCGGCGCGCCCGCATGGAGGGCTTTTTCGTGTTTGATCACCTCGAGCGCTGGCCGGGCTTCGAGCGACAGCTGCGCGCCTGGTACGGCGAGGGCCTGCTCACCCTCCTCGATCACGTATTCGAGGGTGTCGAGTCCGCGCCCGACGCGCTGCGCAGCCTGTTCACCGGGGGCAACACCGGTGGCTGCGTCATCCGGGTGGCGCCGGACCCGACGCATCTCCCACGCATACAGCAGGACACCTCAAATGACTGACAGCGCAACATTCTCTCCGGTCACCCACTCGCAGGCGTCTTCCGCGCCATCGGGAAACGCGGGCACCGGACCCGGTGCGTCGGCCGGCGCGGTGATCGACAGCCTGCAGGCCGCACTGGGGCAGGAATACGTACTCACATCGGCGGAGGACTGCGCGTTCTACGCGCACGATGTCTTCCGCGCAGGCGCCGTCGCACAGGCGGTCGCGCAGCCAGGCAGTGTTGAGGAACTGCAGGCCGTACTGCGCATCGCGAGCACGGCGGGCGTCCCGGTCATTCCCCGGGGCGGCGGCATGTCGTACACAGATGCCTACCTGCCCGAGCAGGCCGATTCCGTGATGGTGGATATGCGCCGGCTTAACCGCATCGTCGAGATCAACGCCGAGGCGCGCTACGTGGTGGTCGAGGCCGGGGTGACCTGGAACGAGCTCAACGATGCCCTCGCGGAACACGGCCTGCGCACGCCCTACTGGGGGCCTCTGTCGGGACTGCGCGCCACCGTTGGCGGCACCCTGTCGCAGGGCAGCATGTTTCTCGGCTCGGGACAGCACGGCTCGGTTGCGGACAGCCTGCTGGCGCTGGAGGTGGCCTGTGCCGACGGCAGCCTGCTGCGCACCGGCAGCTGGGCCGGCGAGCACGCCAGTCCCTTCTTCCGTCACCACGGCCCGGACATGTCGGGACTGTTCACGGGCGACTGCGGAGCGCTCGGCTTCAAGGTCCGCGCCTCGCTGCGACTGGTCAAGCGGCCGTCGGAGACGCGCTATCTCTCCTTCAGTTTCAATCGTCATGAGAGCCTGCTGCAGGCCATGGGTAACGTGGCCCGGGAGGAGGTGGCGTCGGAGTCGTTTGCCTTCGACCCGTTCCTGCAGAACCTCAGAATGCAGCGCGCCAGCCTGCGTGAGGATGTGTCCGCCCTCGGCAATGTCATCAAGGCGGCCGGAGGCGGCCTGCGCGGATTGAAGGAAGGGGCGAAGCTGGCCCTGGCGGGAAGGGGCTTTCTCGAGGACAACACCTCCTCGCTGCATATCGCGGTGGACGGACGCGACGCGGCCGACGCGGACTCCCGCGCGGCGGCGGTGCGCCGCGCGGTGGGTGCGCTCGGCGAGGAAGTGGAGGGCAGCGTGCCGCGGGTCATGCGCGGCACGCCCTTCGGCGAAATCAACAGCATCATGGGACCCGCGGGACAGCGCTGGCTGCCGGTACACGGCATTCTGCCCCTGCCGGATGCGCAGCGGGCCTACGAGGCGCTTGAGGAGCTGTTCGAGTCGCACCGTGGCATCACCGAGGCGCACGGCATCGAGCACGGTTATCTCATGTCCACCATCTCCAATCACGCCTTTCTGCTTGAGCCCTGCCTCTACTGGCCGGATTCACGCACGCTCTTTCACCACGGCGTGCTGTCCCGACAGTATCTCGACAAGCTGCCCGAGCATCCGGACAGCCCGGACGCACGGCGCGAGGTGGAGACGCTGCGCCAGGCGATCGCGGACCGGCTTCACGAGTTGGGAGCGACCTGCTTCCAGGTGGGCAAGGTCTATCCCTACAGCCGCAACCGCGATGCCGGGCAGTGGCAGCTGCTGAAGTCGGTGAAGCGCGCGCTGGATGAAAAAAGCCTGGTCAACCCCGGCGCACTCGGGCTGCGCGCAGAATGACAGTGGGACAACAGCCGCGGCTTTACTACGGCTGGATAATCGCGTTCACGGCCATGCTGGTGCTGCTTGTGTCCAACGGCATGAGCCTGGCCGGACCCACCGTCTTCGACGAGCTGATCATACAGGAGCTTTCCGCGGATCGCGCGCTGGCGCAGCTCAATGCCAGCTTTGGCACCGGGTTCGTCAGGGGAGATCTGCTGGCGCTGCTGCCGGACACCAATCTGCGCATCAGCGACGGCCTGGCGCAGGCGCTGCTGGAGAGCGCGGGACAGGACGTACCAGCGGGCGAGATCGAGGCGGTTGTCAGTCAATCCCGGGTC